>JBLFWZ010000226.1:0-7499 GCA_047611905.1 Gammaproteobacteria bacterium
TTTCCCGAACCGCACCATCACGTACAGCGGTTGACTGGCGAAAGATTCATACAAACCAAACACGTTTTCTTCTGGTGTGGGTTTTATTTTAATCGCGACCTTACGTGCTGCATCTAGCGCTTCGACACTGCGACCCTGGAACATCGCGGACCAAGCAAGAAAATGAATATTGTGCGGATAATAAACGAGCGGATAAATGCCCTGTGCTCGACACTGGGTGATGTAACTTTCATCGGCCTTCGTTGCCAGCGCGTTGGCGTCGTAGGAATCACCGTAACGTCCGACCCGCATAAATATGTGCGATGGCATGTGTACCAAATGACCGGCGCTCGGCATCAATTCACCTAGCCTGTCCGCGCTTTGTACACCGAGTTCCGGGCGGAACGCTTCTACCGTATGGATAAGGTAATGGTGCGCACCTGGATGATCCGGGTTTAGGGATATCGCCTTATTCAGTGCGTTCATCACCTTCACCGTGCTCGACTTTGGCGTACCGTCCTTGTACCAATAATCCCACGGGTTCGTGTTCATCATCGCCGCGGCGTACAAGGTCAGCATGTCGGCATCATTCGGAAACTGTTCCACCACTTTCGCCATCGCATCTGCGTAGGCGCGATCGAACGGCGCACGAGCCGCTTCGGGGTCATCGGTAAAACGTACGGCCGCGGCCTCGATCAACGCGCGTTCGCGCGGCGTGACATTCGCTTTCATACTCACCGCTTTTTGCATTGCGCCGTAAGCTGCCGGCACGACTGCGGGTTGCATCGGTAGATTTAAATTGGGTCCCAAGCTCAACGCCCAACCCCAATAGGCCATCGCATTATTTGGATCTAGGCGAATAGCTTCTTTGAATGAGCGTAGCGCTTCGGAATGATTAAACCCGAGCGTGAGACGAAAGCCCTGCTCGAAAAAGACCTGTGATTCGGGATTGCTGGTCGTCACGGGAAACTTGTGATCGCCTAACCCTGTGAGACGTGGCGCTATCGGACTCGTCGCCGTGGTGGGGTCCGCGTCGATAGCGCGTGGATCGTGGATCATGGCGTCGACGTTCGAGACGATAAACATCACAAAGCAACCAAGCGTTACGTAAAATCGTTTTCTTATGTTCATGTGAAGACTTTCCTAAAGGCGCTCAAAGCCTAGTTGTCATGCGTTATAAATGATTGGATATTCAGTTTCACGATACCGCCAAGCTAAGGTGTGCTACCGACCGCAACGCGTAACCCATGGGCGCGCCAATCCAACAATCCGTCGGTGAGATGCCTCGCCGTATAGCCACTGTCTTGAAGGATTTCCACTGCTTGGCCTGACCAAATGCAATAGGGTCCTCGGCAATAAGCAACGATGTGCCTATCTTGCGGGAGCTCCGATAAGCGGGATTCGAGCTCTTCGATAGGGATTGAAACCGACCCTGGTATATGACCGGCTAAATATTCCTCATAAGGTCGAACATCGACGACAGTCACTTCCCCCTTGCGCGCGCGCTGAATGAGCGTTTTCCGATCAACCGGTTCCAAGTCGTCTGCGTTCTTAAAGTACTGGCTCACTATCCGGTCTAGTTCGGGTAGTTGAGTGATTGCGAGTACCCTCAATGTGCGGAAGAAATCGGCAACCGTGTCATCTGTTAAGCGATACCAGATGGAAGTACCTTCGCGTTTCGTTTCAACGAGATGAGTAGCCCTTAAAGCCTTTAAATGTTGAGAGGTATTCGCCTGGCTCATACCCGTTTCACGAGCGAGCGATTCCACCGTCCGTGGCGATTGGCTTAGTAGTTCCATCAACTCCAACCGTTTCGGATTCGCAACCGTTTTTCCAATCCGCGCGACTTGCTCGAAGATTGCTTCGGAAAGCCGCTTGTTACTTTCGCGCATCTCGCGCCTCCTTTTCAGGGAATATTAATTATGTACCCAATACAAGCTGCGGTTGGACACCATAACAGAAAATACATAACAATATTATTATATACTTAAAGTGTTTTGCAGACTGTCAAAACTCAGCTGATCTGAAAACCCTATCAAGTCTCGGGCGTAGAGAATTTTTATATTCATCGTTCCACGATGGTATCCATGCTGCTGTGCGTGGAAACAAGAGACGTCATGGGCAACATTCCTGAAGCGAACATTGGGGTGCTCTCGTGGTAACGAATTGCTTCTGCGTCGAAGTCATCACGCGCATACGTCTTAGATCTTCAAACGCCCAGAGTCGCGAACGCCGGCACGGTTCAACGGCCCGTTGCCCATTTTGCGTAACAATACGAGGATCGCCCAGCCTGCACAGGGCAAGCGTTACGCGCACCGCCCATTCAATGGCTCTGGAAAATCAAAGCGTTGATGAAAAAGATCAACATGCACAGTTCGAGAAGCTTGCGAGAGAGTTGGAACATTCCGGCTCCGCGCTGTGGCGTAAGGAATAACTGACCCACTAATGCCCGAGGGCGATGGGCAAACCCCACTAACCCATGAAGAGCGTGAGGGTTTGATCCCATCCTACGTCACGCTGCGCGATGAGCTCAACGAGGCGGAACAGGCCAATATCCTCGAAGCGCAAAACTGGACTTTCAAACGCACAAACAAGGTGCTGAGTATTGATTTTCTCAACGACTTGCACAAACGCATGTTCGGCCGCGTCTGGAAGTGGGCGGCTAAGTTTCGCCATAGCAAAAAGAATACTGGCATCGATGCCTATCAAATCCCAACCGCTCTACACGAGCTAATCGACGACACAAAATGCTGGATCGAGCATGAAACCTATCTTCCTGATCAGATCGCAGCGCGGTTTCATCACCGACTAGTGCTCATCCACCCATACCCAAACGGCAATGGTCGTCACGCCCGCTTGGCCGCAGACCTGCTCCTGAGCGCAATGGGCAAGCCCCCCTTCACTTGGGGCAGTGAGAACCTGATCGACCCGAGCGAGACACGCAGCCAATATATCGCCGCGCTACAGGTTGCGGATAAACATGGCTATGAGAAGTTGTTTAGGTTTGTACGGACCTAGCGCTACGCTGACGTTTTGGCTTCTCAATTGGCTTAAATGAAGTGAACTGCTTTCATATGTGTGGTGCTCAGAAATTCTCGGGAATTTCCCTCCAACCTCAACGACAATAGGAAGTCCACTTATTGCACTGCCGATCTATCACCAGTATCGATACCGCGAGGTGACTGTGGACCCAGCCCAACCCTCATCTTGGAATCGACGCGGCACCGGAAACGAAAACGGGGCCAAGCTGGCCCCGTCGTTTTTGCGATCCCCACCATAACAGGGGGCTCCTATCGGGCTATCTAGCGCCCTTTATTGCATAAAGGAGTTTAGAGCGTCTGCATAGCTTGCGCGCAGAGCAGGCGCATTAATGTCTTGCAAGGCGGGGGGTGGGAATTTCAAGTTTAACGCCTGTGATTCAAGCGCTGGACGCTCACCTCGATAGATTTGGCCGATGGGTAGGCGCCCTGAGTCGCGTAATTCCTGCATGCGTACAAACGCGGCAGTCCGATTGCTAGGATCGTAATTCCCGTCTTCTGCCAGATCATAGACTTCTGTTCGCCACGCCCGATAGGTATCGTTATAGGTAACACAAGGCGACAACACTTCTAGAAAAGCGAAGCCTTTGCCGTCTTCGGCATGCTTTAGCGCGGCAATGGTCAATTCCAACAACTGTGCTGGTTGTCCGGTATAGCCACGCGCCAAAAAGGTCGATCCGGGGATACTAAGACCGAGCATGATCGGATCGAGGTCTTCTTCCGTATTGAGTCCATAACCATTCGGACTCGTTGGCGATGCCTGACCTTTCGTGAGTCCGTAGGTGCCATTGTTCATCACGATGTATGTAACGCTAGGATTACGCTTCAGCGTGTGCACGAGATGCCCACCGCCGATAGCGTAGCCATCACCGTCACCGCCTACGCCGACTACCGTGAGGCTGGTGTTTGCCAACTTTGCGCCAGTTACTGTCGGTAGAACACGGCCATGCAGCGCGTGATACCCATAGCAACGCAGATTGTTCTGCAAAGAACCTGAGCAACCAATGCCGGCCACGACAACCGTGTTGTGTGCTTCGATGCCTAGCTCCTTCATGCCGTTTTCCAGCGCTTGCTGAACGCCAAAATCGCCACAGCCTGCACACCAAATCGGACGAGCTGGTTTGAATGTTGTTGTCATGCTACTGCCTCCGCATCTAAACCTTGCGCTTGGTCATTAACCACGAAATTCACTAACGCATCCGAGCGAATCGGTGTGCCATCGTAATGTAGTAGGTTTCTTATCTTGCTCACGTCGGCTCCCTCGCGAACGAGCAGGCCAGCAAGCTGTCCCCCGGCGTTCAAATCGACGACGTAGACGACATCACAAGAGTTGACGAAATCGATCGTCTCATCAAGCATCGGCCACAAGGTTCGTGGTTGAAAATATTGCGCGTCAATGCCGCGGTCAGCGAGTGAATCCAGCGCCTCCAAGGCAACCCCAAAAACCATGCCGATCGCGACGATGCCGATCTTCGAATCGAGATCGCCAAAGCGGCCGGCGCGCGGTAATTCTGGCAGCATTGTTTTCATCTTTTCCAGACGCTTGTCCATCATGCGCACGCGATTCACTGGGTCCGTCGAGACGAGGCCATACTCGTCGTGTTCGTTGCCCGTCACGAGTGACATGCCGTCTGGCGTTCCTGGGATCGTGTACGGCGAGATGCCGTCTTCGGTGAACAAGTACCGCTTGTAGGTATCGAGCTTGGCGAGATCTTCCGTACCCATTCGTGAGCCTTGATCGATCACAACCCGATCGAGATCCAACGGGTCGATGGTGGCGGTGTTCTGCGACAAGGCCTGGTCTGATGCAATAAACACCGGGCATTGGTACTTTTGTGCGAGGTTGCAAGCGTCTGCGGCAAGGTAAAAACAATCTTCTGGATTGCCTGGCGCTAAGACAATTCTCGGAAAGTCCCCGTGTCCGCCAAACACCAGCAAGTTCAGATCGCTTTGTTCCGGCTTAGTCGGCATGCCAGTACTCGGACCACCGCGCTGTGCATCGACAATTACCATGGGAATTTCGCCCATACCGAGTTGGCCGATACCTTCCTGCATTAACGAGAGACCTGGCCCGCAAGTCGCGACCATCGTACGGGTGCCCGTTAACGCCGAGCCAATGGCCATATTGATGGCGGAGAGTTCGTCTTCTGCTTGTCGAACAACGCCACCGTACTTAGGTGACCATTTGATTAACCAATCCATCACGTCCGTCGACGGCGTGATCGGGTAGCCAGCGAAAAATCTGCCGCCGGCGACAAGGAACCCGAATGCCATCGCCTCGTTGCCAGTAATCAGCATGTGGGGCTTCGGTTCAATCTCTTGAATTTTATAGAGTCCTTGGCCGACCGGGAAGCCGAGTTCGTCGGCTAAGCTAAGACCGACCTCTAGTGCATCGAGGTTGTACTTCAGGACTTGTGCGCCCATGCGCTTAAATCGCCCCTGAAAAGAGACCCGCATCGTCTCGTCGGGTAAGCCAAGGATCCGTCCGATCAATCCGAAACTAATACTGTTTTTATAAATATCCCGGCGAAAGGTTTTCACCGCTTGGCGACTCAACGGCGCGCCGAATGCGCGGATCGTATTGGGCAATACGCCTTCCGGTAGCGGGCCACCGGAATTGTCGTATAAAACGATGCTGTTTTCGTTGAGTTGGCGAAGATTTTTGGGAACCGCGTCGATATCGAAAGCCACCAATAAGTCGATATGGTTGCCGATGGTGTAACGTTCGCCGCTAAACGCTCTTAACGTCGCTGAGGTAATTCCGCCTTTAATTCGCGACAACACGTCGCGCTCGGTATAAACACTCATTCCGTTTTGGCGAAGCACTGAGGCCAGCAAGTTAACCACCGTCAGTGAGCCATCGCCACCTTGGCCGGAGACGATGACGTTGAGATCTTCAAGATCGGGTTGCGTATTCTCCGCACTCATGATGATGCCTCCTTATCGTCGGTTTCGGTGCCTGGTGCCACGTAATCTTTATAGAAATTCTTAGGGTCGAGATTACCGAGTTCTATACGTTCGTCCAAAGTCGGCATCAATGCTGGTAAGGGCCGATTACGTTTGTATTTCGACAGACGCGCTAGAATTTTGACCGCCTTCGGTTGATCTTCGAGCGGCATGGTTTCAAGCCAACCCGTTTTCAGCAGTTTTTGCCACGCTTCGTGACCGGCTTCGGTACGAATCACCGTGAAGGTATAGCCGTCCGGGCCAATGCCACCCATGCCGATGTCGGCGTTGTCGGCCGAATAATCCATGCAGTACAGGCACGCCGGTCGTGCAAATTTGCCGAATTCCTTCAGCGATTTGTCCTCTTCGCGACCATCCGCTAATTTGATGACCACCTTGCCTTTGATGTTGATGTTCGTGATATCTTTTTTGGTAACTTCAAGCTCTTCGGCGAGCGCTTCGATACCTTCTTCCGTGAAACTCTCGGAACAGTACAGACCAATCACCAGCTTAATATTCTCTTGGTACCATTTCGCGACGTCCAAACGGATGCTGCTGTACTGCTGCTGCCGGACGCCGTCCACCTGGCACGGAACACCCACCACGGCGATCGGTTTAATGTCGTTCTTCATTGCTTCAACCAGCGCCACTGTGTTCGGCTGATAGGTATAGCGTGAACGGGCACCTGCGATCACTTGTTCAGGGGTAGTGGCGATATTCGCGGTACCCATTTGCGGGTTGTCCGATACTTCAGTACCGATAACCGCGCCTTCGATATCGCCCTCATTCATCATATTGATGAGTAAGGCACTACAAACGCCACCATCTTGACCGTTTACCTGGGGTGCCGTGTCATTCACTCGAGCAAAGCAGCCATAGTTATAAGGGCCGAAGCCTTGGTCGATAATCGGATGCTTGAGGCCGATCTGCTCCGGAATGTCGCGGTCCATGGGACGCAGCACCGGGCATACATCGACGCAAAGTTCGCAATACACGCAGGCATCGTGGCGCGTATCGACAGGTTTTTCGTCGACATAGTCGAATACGTCTACTGGACATATCGTCAGACAGGCGGCGCAGCCGACACATTTTCCTTTGTCGATAACTTCTCGCATGAGCAGGTCCACAGCTTTGAAGCCGCCGCGGTTGTACTCAGAACGCCACGCGTAGGCCCATTCGTTGGGATCGCTGTTACCGTCGACTAGGCTGCGATAGCGAGCTTGCACCTCGTCTGTGAGATTATCTAAGTCCAATGTGGTCTCCTGTTTTCTACGGCGCCGCGTTGGCGCGATTCAAATGGCCCAATACTGTTGAAACTGTCTGTCGCTCAACGCATTTCGCGTTGGTCTCGCGCTATATAAAGCGCATACCGATATCGTCTAGCCAGTTTCTCTATTTAAATTTAAAATGTTCTAGTCCGGCCATTTTCGTTGTTCTTCAAACAGCCAGTCCGCGCTCTCGGACGTTAAGAGTCGCGAGGACCCGTAAGCGAACTTACACGCGCAATTCCAAAATGTCGCACCAATGGCTCAACCG
>JBLFWZ010000227.1:0-7417 GCA_047611905.1 Gammaproteobacteria bacterium
ATCGGCGCCTCCATTTTGATGTCCATGGTCGTTGCCGTAACGCTTGTGCCTGCCGCGGCTGGCCGCTATTTGGTTAATCCGGCTGCGTCAACTAATCGCCTACATCTGGCGGCCGATCGCGGCGCCACACTAACTATCAACATGGTCGCGTGGGCTATCGACACTACCGCTAGGCGGGTCGTGCTGATCGTGTTCGTCTTTGCATTGGCGGCGTCGATAATTTTGTTTCTGACACCCAAAGCGGAATATCTGCCAGAGGGCGAAGAGCAAAAAATATTTGCCTTTATGTTCTCGCCGCCGGGTTACAACATCACCAGCATGGACTCGATTATCCAGGAGTTAAACGACTACCTTGTGCCGTTTATCGGAGCCGACCCTGGTGACTTCGAACGTGGAGAAGCCGAAGTCCCGGCCCTGAACTACATGTTTGGCTATGCACGAGCGGGCAGTATTCTACTCATTCCTGAGGCCACCTCACGAGCGCAAGTCGACGACCTTCTCGAGTCCGTGTCGCGACGCTTTAAGGAAGTCCCCGGAGTCATTGCGTTCGCATCGCGAGGGTCTATATTCGCGAGCAACACCGGTGGCAGCCGAAGTATCAACCTTGATATTTCAGGAACAGACCTCGTCAGCTTATTCGACACCGGGCTCAAAGCATTTGTCCGATCGAAAGAGATTTTTGACAACCCGCAAGTGCGTCCCCAACCCTCGAGCCTGACGATGGGTCAACCGTTGCTAGAGATCCGCCCTGATTGGGAACGTGCAACTGAACTAGGGCTCGATACCACCGAACTCGGCTATGCCATTTGGGCGTTCACGGACGGCGCTTTTGTCGATGAGTTTTTTCTCGGCGACGACAAAATCGATATGTTCTTGTATTCGACTGAGGGCGTGGTGGAGCGCCCGGCTGACATCGGCCATTTGCTGCTCTACACGCAAAACGGCGGTGTCGTTCCACTCAACGCAATATCTACTATCACGGAAACCGTGAACACGGAAACGATTCGTCGCGTGGATGGCCAAAGAACGATTACGTTGTCGATCATACCGCCGCGCGATATCCCGCTGGAGACAGGTGTCCAAAGAGTCCAAGAAATGCTCATCGACGATTTGCAGGTCGCCGACGGCAGTGGCATTACGATGAGAATTAGCGGAGCAAACGACAGCTTAAAGGCGACCCGTGCTGCGCTGAGCGACAATTTTGCTATCGCAATTTTGATCGCTTATTTGCTGCTAGTCGCAATATTTTCACACTGGGGTTATCCGTTAATCATAATGTTGACAGTGCCGATTGGAATCAGCGGCGGCGTTGTTGGATTGTGGCTACTAAACTTCTTCGGTGCGCGACTCGAATCCATTGGCATGGCGAACATTCACCAGCCGCTGGACGTCATTACGATGCTGGGTTTTTTGATTTTAATCGGCACAGTAGTGAACAACCCCATTCTAATTGTCGAAAAAGCCTTGGCGAATGTGCGACAAGGTTTATCCGCAAAACTGGCGGTTATTGAGAGCACTCGAGCGCGCCTGCGACCCATCATTATGTCTACGGTGACGACGGTTTTCGGCTTATCACCGTTAGTAATTAACCCAGGAGCCGGTACCGAGCTTTATCGAGGACTTGGTGCGATCGTGTTGTTCGGATTGTTATTTTCGTCGGTCATAACCTTGACGTTTATGCCTGCTTTATTGTCCTTGGTTCTCGAATCGAAACTTCGATGGTTTGACGCGAACAAAGTCTCGCAAGAATCGCTAAGCTCAACTGGAAACTAATCTGTGT
The DNA here is from genome assembly GCA_047611905.1 of Gammaproteobacteria bacterium. Lineage (GTDB taxonomy): Bacteria > Pseudomonadota > Gammaproteobacteria > UBA11873. Next base: position 1,781 of record JBLFWZ010000227.1, read on the forward strand.
CACGCCGACGCGCTTCGCCCGGTTAACCAGACGTAGGCGCTGGAAAGTGCAATTCTAAAATCGTCCTGCATCACAACCAACGCCGGCACTAAGAGCAAAACCACGAAAGTGGTAACGAGTAGTCCAAACACCAGGGTCAAGGCCATTGGGATTAGAAACTGCGCTTGCAAACTTGTTTCAAAGAGCAGCGGGGTGAGTCCACCGATTGTCGTCGCCGACGTCAGCACAACTGCTCGCAGACGATCGCAAGCACCATTGATTGCAGCTGATTCAACCGTCTCAGATTCACACCGGTCGTCAATGGTTGTCACCAGTACGATAGAATCGTTAATCACAATGCCAGCCAGACCGAGAATGGCAAAGATACTCAATATCGTCAGGTCTACGCCCCAAAGAAAATGGCCCAACACCGCCCCGACGAATCCCAAGGGAATAATCGACATGACCACAAATGGCCGCGAATAGCTTGAGAAGACCCACGCCAAGATGATGTAGATCATCGCAAGTCCAAGCATCGCCCCGTAGCGCATATCCTCTGAGGTCGCAGCTTGTTCCTCAGCGCGGCCCGCGAATTCATAGTCGACACCGTAGTCATTAACCAATTCAACCAAGCCCTCTGCAATGAGACTCCGGATCACTTCGCCAGAACGAGTAACTGATGTATCCACTTCGGCAGTAACGGATACTTCGCGTCGCCCATCTTCGCGCCGGATTCGCGCGAATCCGCTTTGCTTGCGTATACCGACGACCTCTCCAAGCGGCACCTCGGCACCGTCGGGTGCACGCAAGTACAAATTGTCGAGCACGCTTGCGTCGACAAACTTTCGGTCCAGTTGAACTCGGATCCAGATTTCTTCGTCACCGCGTGGAAAGCGCATGGCAATGGCACCATCTATCGCATTTCTAACTTGACGGCCGATTTCCTCGGTCGTAAACCCAAGCGCCTGTCCGGTTGCCGTGATCTCGAGAATGATTTCCGGCTTTCCAACCGGCAAATCATCGTCCACATCGGTTACACCAGGATAGCGTGCCACTAGCTCGCCGACAGCGGCTGAGGCGGCCTTGAGATCCTGTACCGATCCGCCGCGCAGCCGAATGTCCAAGTCGCGACCCGGCGGGCCAGACTGTGCGGCCATCACCGTAAACGTTTTCAATCCCGGTTGTTTTTCTACCTCGGCGCGCCACGCGGTCATGAGTGCTTCCGATCGAACGTCACGGGTATCCGATGTTTTCAGTTGAACGACGAGACCGCCGACCGTATCGCTGGATGATTCTGACGGCCCGCTGCGCCGTTGGCCAACGGGCAAACCTAACTTACCGAGGCTCATCGTTACAAGATCGCTATTGGCGCCGTCGAGGCTTTGTACGGCGCGATACAGCGCTTCCTCGACTTCCAGTAGCATGTCGAAGGTACGCGCCTTAGGCGTGCCCGGGATCATTTCGACATTAGCGTAAATCGTGTCCGACTCCGGAGTCGGAAAGAACGAATAGCCAACCTGGCCACCAACCACGCTGGCGATTGCCACCACCAAGGCCGCAATTGCCACGCAAGCGGTGATGTAGCGATAGGTTACCGCACGGGCTACGATTTTTTTGAATGGGCCCGCTCGAAAAGTGTCAAATCGGCTATCGAATCTATTTCTAAAACGCCCAAAGCGACCCGGCTTAGTAACATCTTCGCGTAAGGCGAAGCGTAAATGTCCTGGCAACACGAAAAAACACTCGAGCAAACTAGCGAGCAATACCGCGACGACCACGAATGGGATCGCCGAAATAATCTGTCCCATGATCCCGGATATGAGGAACAACGGCATAAACGCTGCGACGGTAGTTAATGTCGCACTCGTAACGGGCGCCGCCATGCGGCGCGCGCCTGCGACCGCCGCATCTAGCGGGGGTAATCCTTGACGAAATCGAGCTTCCGCGTGTTCGCCAACAACAATTGCATCGTCAACCACGATCCCGATGGCCATTATCATGCCGAACATGCTGATCATATTTATCGTCTGGCCGCTGACCCACATGATCGCAACGGCCGCAAGCATCGCGGCCGGGATCCCAGCCGCTACCCAGAAGGCGACGCGAGCATTCAGAAACAAAAATAGAATCGCTAACACTAAGGCTAAGCCGCCAAGACCGTTGTTCACTAACAGCTGAATACGTTGCTCAATTGAGCGCGCTCTAATGTCGTACTGCTCGAGTAACAAGGTCGGTGGCAAGGTCGGTTTGACCCTCGAGATATAGTCGCGCACCGTCTTCGCGATTGTCAGGGCATCGGTATTGATGGCGCGTCGGATATGCAATTCGATTGCTGGTTGACCGTGGCGGAAACCGACACGATTGGACTCTTTGAAAGCGTCGTGCACGTTCGCGATATCGCGCAGGCGTACTTTGCTGCCGTCGGCGGAAGCTTTAATTTCTATTAGTTCCACTTCGGCGGCCGTGCGCTTCAAGCCAAGACTGCGAACTTGTTGTTCGCCACCGCCAATCTCACCGGATGGTAGGTCTTGCGAAGATTGTTTAATGCGCTCGGCGATGTCGGCGAGTTTTAAGTCGTAACGGCGCAATGTCGCTGGCTCAACATCGACCCAAATCTCTTCATCGCGCGCGCCGAATAAATCTATCCGATCGATACCGCGGTCGAGTAGATCGTCGCGCAAGGACTTGGCGATATGCTTTAAGGATCTCTCCGGAAATGGACCTGAGATGACGACTTTGGAAATCGTCTCGTAGCGAATAATGCGGCGAATTTCGGGCTCTTCAGCGTCTTCCGGTAAGGTACGTAACTGCGTTAGTGCCGATTCGACATCGGCCAATGCTTCTTGCATGTTATGTCCAGGCTCGAACTCGACAGAAACACTCGCCACACCCTCGTAAGAGGAAGATATTACGCGCTCTACACCATTGAGAAAACGCACTTCAGGTTCAATCGCTTGCACGATATTGCTATCGACGTCTTCCGCAGAAGCGCCTGGCCACGGCACATCGATGGTCACGAAATCGATGCCGAAATCCGGAAAAAACTGCCTATTGATTTTGGTCATCGCGAAGACACCGCAGACAACCATTAGCACAATGATGAGGTTTGCCGCCGTCGGGTGCTGGGCAAACAGTGCAATCGGTCCGCTGGGTAGGTCGCTATTGCGCATCTTTAGATTTAAGTTTTCTCGTTGCGCGTTGGCATTCGGAACATGAGCTGGTCAACTTGCTAGTCACAGCGGCCTAACTTTGGTGCCGGGTCCTATATCCGGAAATTGCTCTGCAACGACTTCGGTTTGTTCGTTAATGTCTGCGCGAATGAATACTTGATCGGCGAATTCACGCACGACGTCTACTTGCAAGGCGACGAGTTGATCACCATCAACCAGATATATAATCCGATCGTCGGACACAGCCGTCGCGGGCAAAACAATCACGTTTTCGTAAATCACATCTGGGACGAATACTTCGACAAAAGCCCCTGGGCGCAGGATGTCGATGGGTCCGTCAACGATGCGCGCGTACATCACTACCCCGCCGGTACTCGAATCGATTTCGGCGCCAACTCGTTCGATCACGGCCGTGTAACTGAAGCCCGTGTTACCTAACCTCCAGTCGACTCGCACCGCTGTGCCCGTCAGCGGATGATGCTCAACGCCTAGACGCCGCTCGCGCGTGCCGACTAGTCTCGAGTAGTCGGAGTTCGGTAGCTCGAAACGGACTTCCAGGCCTGCTGCGTCGATGAGTCGTCCGATACTCTCGCCAACCGCTACCCTTTTCCCGTTTGCGACGTTGATATCTTGGAGGAATCCGCTGAACGGCGCGATCAATTTCGTGTCTGAAAGATCGCGTTCGGCTCGATCTAACTGAGCTTGATTGCGTTCTACAACCGCCCGTTGTTGCTCTATTCGAGCACCGAGCGCACCGATCTTCTGACCGCCTTGTAAACGCAATTGGCGGCTGGAATTTAGCGCGAGCGTCGCGTCATCTAGCGCCTTTTCGCTCGTTTGATTTTTCTTTGCCAAATTGGCGACACGCTTTTCGTCGCGGGTCCGCAGTTCAATTTGCTGGTCGAGCAATTTCAATAACTGTCGTTCGGCTGAAAGGTCTGATTTGAGTTCGCGCAATTTGGCCTGCGCTTCGGCGAGATTTGATTGTTGTTCGCGTTGGACGATTTCGTACTCGAAAGGGTCGATCGCAGCGAGCTGCTTGCTCGCTGCAACGTAGCCGCCATTACGAAAATTCGCGTCTAGGAATACGAGCCGCCCCGCCACCATGGAACGAATTTCCGCTTCCCGACCCGAGGCGATTTCGCCATACAAATGCAGTTCGGGGTGCACGGTTTCGGCCTTCGCGGGAACAACCGCGACCGGGTGGATGGTTTGCGTTGGTGGTTCTGCCTGCGCACGCGGTCGCGAACCAATTAAATAGGCGGCAATCAGGACCATGCCGATCAGGATGCCTATTGGTACTAAGATCCGCGACCCGAGACCCTTCATGGTTGGTGGATTTTTCGTTCGATTAGGGAATCTCGTTTGAGTCCGGTTGACAGCTTCCGTTCAACGCGACCCGGACTAAATTAGAAGCGACACGTTTTTCTGCGCTCTGTCGGCGAATCTCGGTACATCGATTCCGCGAATCGTAGACCGGCGCCGAGTATAGAGACTTAAGATGTTTGAGCAGGATTCAACCGGTGAGCTCGGCATCCGCAGGCAGTCAGATGTCGCGGGGCGGTGACTAATCGTCGGCCAAGCTATGCAACTTGCTGCTTTTTGATCCGAAGTGTTCGGACAAGGCCTCAATATCCGACTCGGTCAACTTCAGTAGATCGAATTGCATAACCATAATCGGGTTATTGCGCTGTCCATCGCGGTATTGTCGCAACGAATTGGCCAAATAACTTGGATACTGATTCGCTAATATCGGGTATTCCGCCGCTAAGGGCTCATCGCCATTTTGACCGTGGCATTGCGCACAGGCGTCTATTTTGTCGGCAATTGACCCCCCTGCCGAGCTATTTGCGGGCTCGTTTGCTCCAATCGGGAACGTGGCGAATATTGCCACTAATGCAAAAACGCTGGGTATTACCGTTTTCATGCCGTGCTTGCTCCGGAATATTTGAATTGCGGTTCGTCGTAACCGCTTATTGGCCGTGACTTTCAAAGAATGCGCCGATATCGGCCATGTCTTCATCGCTTAAGTTGTCTGCGTTTGCCCGCATTGTGCCGTGAAGCCGATCTCCGGATCGATACGCTTTTAATGCGCTTTCAATGTACTTCGCACCTTGACCACCGAGCTTTGGCACTCGATAGGAAGGGTAGACATTGTAATAACCCTTAACCGCATGGCAGCCCATGCAGGTTTCCGCCAGTTTTTCGCCTCTTACGGCATCCGCGGCAAGCACAACGGTTGCCGTGCTCAGTGACCAAACTGTCACCAAAACCGAAAAAATCGGCATTTTCATCGAGAAACTCCTTCCGTCGGCGGCTTTTAAGCGACCACCACATAGACCAACTTGTCGCATTCATCTAATTTCGGTCGTTATGCGCCAGCCCGTGTTAGCGCAGCGCGCATAGTACTAAACCAACCATCCTAGGGGAAGAGAAGCAGGATTTTGTGCTGACCGAACACTATCGAGAACATTACCAAATTGTAATG
>JBLFWZ010000228.1:0-7375 GCA_047611905.1 Gammaproteobacteria bacterium
CATGCCTTCCTTATCGAGTGCCGACGCGATCTGCTGCCCGTTTTGCCACAGTTGCGTGTAAGTCCGTTGCTCTTCGTTCAAACCTCCTGCCGAATCGACGGTCACGAAGGTAAGAACATCGCGATCTGGCCATTGCTGCATCCGATCAGCGATCAGGTTGGCGAGAATCATTGTGTTGGGTGAATTCGTACTCATCATTGCGGCCGCTATTTCTCAAGCACCGTAATGACCATCGCAGCCGCGTCGCTGCCAATGTAGCCACCACCATTTTCCGCTAAAGCGATCTTCGCGCCTTCTACTTGGCGCTTATCTGCACGGCCTCGAAGTTGGTCGGTCAATTCGGCGATTTGCGCTAAACCTGTGGCGCCAACTGGATGCCCTTTACGGAGTAATCCGCCGGACGGGTTAACCGGCGTCTTACCGCCGAGTTTGCTATGTCCTTCGCCGATAAATCGCGCACCTTCACCTTTCGCGCATAGGCCTAACGTTTCGTAGTACATCAGCTCCGCCGGCGAAGATGCATCGTGTAATTCAACGACGTCCAAATCCTCAGGCCCAACACCAGACTGCTCGTAAGCTTCTTTGGCAACGACCTCCGTCACGCTGGGCTCGTTTTCACCAATATCCCACCCGGAGCGCAGCACCGAACATTTAACTCTCACCATATTTTTGGGTCCTAAACGTTTAGCAATTTTCTCGCTAACGATGACGGCCGCAGCAGAGCCATCGCCAATTGGCGAACACATAGCAAGCGTTAGCGGATAGCTGATTTCGCGTGCACCGAGAACTTCATCAACACTCAAGACGTCTCTAAATTGCGCTTTGGGGTTGAGACTACCGTGGAACGACGTTTTTGCTGAGACGGCTGCGAAATCTTCCCGGGTCGTACCATGGTCGCGCATATGTCCGAGCGCCATTGCCGCGTAGATATCCATAAACAGCGACCGATTATTGCCTGCGCCGCCTGCATCAGTCGTTATCCCGGCAGCTTCGATGCGTTTGTAAAGTTCCTCGGACACGACGTCAAAACTTTCAAAGTCGACCGCGCCGGTGAACACCGAAAACGTCTTTTGCTTATCTTCGCAATAGAGTTTTTCAGAACCAATCGCGAGGACGACGTCGTACAGTCCTGCAGTCACCATGGTGCAGGCTTGCTGGAACGCCGTTGCCGCAGACGCACACGCATTTTCGACGTTAATAACCGGGATCCGACCAATGCCCATTTCACGTAGCGCGACCTGCCCAGGAACCATCACCTGCCCGACGGTCACTGCGGTGGCTGCCGTGCCAAAGTAAGCGGCTTCAAGTTCGCGAGCTTCGAGACCTGCATCTTTCAATGCAATGCCAACGGCTTCCTGGGTGAGTGATTTCAAGGTGCGATCTTGGTGCTTACCAAAGCTTGTCATACCGACTCCGGCGATATAGGCGTTCTGTTGCATCGTCTGTTCCTTTCCTTAAAGTAAATCGGGGTCCAGCAAAGAGTAACCTTCTTTGATGGCGCGCATTTCGTTACAGCGGTGTTCGATCAGGGATGCGCGAGCGTCACGCAGCACTTTTTCAGTGGATACTACGCAGGTCATCGCGTAACCGCCGAATAGTTGGAGGGCGTCACTAGCTACTTCAAAAGCCGTTTGAGTCGCGGTTATTCTGCAGGTCACTGCGGCGTGTAAGGCGGGTTGGGGCTCGACCATGTTGTACGCGACGCCGCAGCGCTAGGTTCGCTGGCGTCTGGAAGTTTGTGTTGATGCTGTCGACATAATTTATTCCTCTCGGGCTGCTGCTTATTTCTCACGGCAAACCGGATGTCGGTTTCATTTTGCTGGTACTTCGGATTGCGGACACCGTGATGGCAATGTCGGGTCGTTCGGCGAGCTTCTACTAAAAATTGTCGGATTTAGGCTATCGAAACGCGGACGAAGGTGTACTCGATAGCGACCTTGGCATTGTATGATCTGATACGCCTAATGTCTGTGCACAAAGCTAGCGGCGATAAATGCGGTACGGTTCGTAAGCATCGTCTCGCGTGCGGTCGAATTAGTCGTATTTCCGATTCATTTTAGGAGCTTCACATACCATTATGACAATGACCCACACTGTACTTATTACGGGTTCCACGAGCGGAATTGGTCTCGGCATCGCGCGCGCTTTTGCCGCGCTTGGTAACAACATCGTGCTCAACGGATTTGGAAACCCTGACGAAATTGAGGGCCTGCGCGCAGAGCTAGCGGCGGAACACGACGTCCAAGTCGTTTATGACGATGCTGATATGACGAAACCAGACGAGATTGAACGCATGATTGGTGCGGCGAACGCGCGTTTCGAGCGAATCGACATACTGGTTAACAACGCTGGAATCCAGCACGTGGCGCCGATAGAAGATTTCCCGGTAGATAAATGGAATGACATCATCGCGATTAATCTCGTCTCGTCTTTTCACACAATTCGCCACTGTCTGCCCGCGATGAAGGAAAACGCTTGGGGTCGGATCATTAACATCGCCTCCAGTCATGCATTGATCGCCTCACCGTTTAAGTCGGCCTACGTGACCGCAAAACATGGGCTTGCGGGGCTGACTAAAACGGTGGCACTGGAAACCGCGGAGCACGGCATCACGGCAAACGCTATATGCCCGGGCTATGTACTCACACCGCTGGTCGAAGCGCAGATCCCCGATACTGCGAAAGCCCGTGGTATTACCGAACAACAAGTTATCAGCGACGTGCTGCTGGCTGCACAACCAACGAAAAAATTCGTTGGAATTGATCAAGTGGCCTCGCTAGCAACCTATTTGGCGAGCGACGCGGCGTCTTCAATTACCGGCTCGATGTTGTCGATCGATGGCGGCTGGTCTGCGCATTAAAATCTCGCATTCAATTGTTGCAGAGGGCTGTTGTACGCGCTCTGCGATCGAGCGAGGCGCTATAAGCATCAAACTGAACGCGCGCCCATGGCACGTCTAGAACACCGGAACCCCAATTAACGCGCGATGGCCCCACATGATGAAAACTGCGTAGATAATTAGGCCTACAACAACGGCTGCATAATCGTTGTATTTCGTCGTCGGTGCGCCGGCTATTGGCCGTTGTATTCGCTTTTTCATGGAAATACGATCGAGCACGGCCCAGGCAAGAAAGGATCCGAACAGTAGGACGTCCGCCAATGTTCCGTTAACGAGAAGATGCGCGAACGCCCAGATTTTCGTCGCTGCGAGTAAAGGGTGCTTCGCTTTTGCTTTGATCTTTCCCGGTAAGTTAGTCGCAAGAAACAACGGGAAAACCAACAGCATCAATAACATCATGACGTGGCGCATCCACGTTGGTGCGGTGTACAGGACGATGGGGTCCTGTCGGGCCATGCCATAACCGATGCATATCAATGCAAAGCCAGCAAGTGAGACGATGGAATAGAGTCCTTTCCAGGGACCTGAACCGATTTTTGCGGCAAGCTGATCGCGCCACTGCTCGTTGAAAATTGATATGCAGTGCGGCGCGAAAAACAGCAACAGTCCGGCAATTAACATCATCATCTGTCTACTTCTCCGTTAAATATTCTTCTTATCCTAGTTGCTGGATCTTGACGTAATCGAAGATCTAGGCCAATTGTGCGGCATCGTTAAGAAGGGAACTAGTAGGACTATCATTTAAAGTTACTCGGCAATATTAATTTGCTGCAATCGCACAATTAGTAAACGATGGCGGGCGTTGCCATTTTAAGCTGAGCGACGATCGCCCCTCGCACCTTGGATTCGACTAGGCCAATTCGCTAAATCCCAAGCCTTCGTCTATACTTCCGCTAGCTCTCCGCTCGAGATTTCCTTCAGTAGGCCTGCGAATTTTAGCTACTCCATGTTCATCCCCTCGGTAATTAGATCCACCAAGGGCGACAGGTATTGCGCGGCGATTCTTAGGAGTTTGATTGAACGGACGCGGCGGAGCTCAGACATTTAACGATCGGAATTGAACTTGGAGTTGTTATGCAACAAAACAAATTGTACGTAGGGAATTTCCCGTATTCTGTTGATGAAGATCAATTGAGGGATATGTTTTCACCTTATGGTGAAATCGAAGAATTAGCTTTGATCATGGATCGCGAAACCGGTCGTTCGAAAGGCTTTGCTTTCATCACGTTTGCGACTCAGCAAGCAGCCGAAAGCGCCTTAGAAAAGAACGGCATCGATCTTTCCGGCCGCGCTTTACGCGTTAACATGGCGCAAGAGAAATCCGGCGGCGGCGGTCGTGGTGGTCGACGTGGCGGCGGCGGCGGCGGCGGTGGTGGCGGTCGCTGGTAGATAACGACTTCCGTTAGATAAGGAAAAGACCTCTCAATAGAGGTCCGAAGTAAGGTAACCCGCGACATCATCGGTCGCGGGTAGCCCAAAAGCACATTCCTCACTCGCCATCTGCAGCGGCCAAACTGCGTAAAGACTCAACACCCGCCGAGTGGCGCGACCAGTAATACGAAAAAAACTTACGGGGTACTGGCATTGGCAATCAACGCGCGGACCTTCGATGGGCTTAATTGTCCATCCATTACTTTCACGCCATAAGCGCGTAACGCGTCTTCAACGGCACCCATCAGCACCGTGGTCGTCGCGATACAACCATCTTCCCCGCCACCCTTGGCACCGACCGAGGTTGCCGGCGACTTTGTCACCAAGTGTTCGATCTCAATGTCTGGTGCCGCCCATACGGTAGGCATACCGTAGTCCTTCATCGTTTTTGCGAACGGGATCCCCTGCGCATCAAATTCGAAACTTTCAAACAAAGTCCCGCCAAGTTGCTGCACGATCCCACCTTTTATCTGCCCAGAAAGAATTAAGGGATTCAAGATCACGCCATGGTCGGCAACCATCCATATTTTCTTGACATCGATCTGGCCAGTTTCCGTATCGACCTCCACCATCGCGGCGGCCGCGCCGCCTGCGTGAGACGGATAAAAACGCGCTCGGCCGAGTTCGTCGACGTTCCAACTAACTTGTGGATGACGATAGGTACCATTCGCCTCTAGCAATGGGGCGTCGGCGCCGGCGAGAATAATTTCCGCTCCAGGTTGGACGTAACAAGCGTAGGCAAGCTCGGCGAACGAGCACGTGGCACCCGAGCGCGAATTCGAGATCACGGAATTGCTGATTTCTATATCGGCGGCGGCGCATTCGAGAAACACAGCCGCACCCAATAGCATTCGCTGTCTAACTTTTTCTGCCGCATTGATAATCGCTCCAACGGCGAACATCGCGCCGCGACTAGAAAAAGTTCCTGAGCCGAACGGAATAGCCGTCGTATCGCCCCATGATACCGACACATCTCGCATATGGCAGCCAAGTAGATCTGCCGTAACTTGAGCGTAGGCGGTTTCTATTCCTTGCCCAATGTTCTGAATGCCGGTCATCACGTGTACAGAACCATCCGCAGCGACTCTAACCGCGACGGATTCGTAGTTTTGAAACGCACTGCCCGGGAACGTTGCACCGGCCGGCTCAATGTAGGGAACGACACAGATCCCAATATGTCGTCCAGCCGCGAATGCAGCGGCTTGCTCGTCGCGCAGTCGGGGGAGATCCATCATGGCGACAATTCGCTCGAGGGCCTCTGCCAAACTTCCGTTCTCAATGATTGGCCCTGTGCACAGCTGGTGCGGGTAGCTTTTTAGCAAATTCTTGCGTCGAATCTCCAGTGGATCCATTTCTAGGCGATCGGCTGCTTGGTCCAGCACCCGTTCCATCATCATATTCGCGAGATCTTTACCGTAGCCGCGGTACGCGCCGTACGGTCCTTTATTTGTTACGACGCACCGCACGCGTGTGCGATAGTGATCAACTTCATAGGGCCCCGGGGCATAGTTTCCGCCGTTCAGTGGCATGCCGAGACCGGCCGCACGTTCGGAGCCGTCACACCCCATATCTGCAAGGACGTCGGTTTCGCAAGCCAGCAGTTGTCCCGAACTGTCGAACGCTGCGCGCGAGCGAACTTTGTAATCGCGCGCGCCGGGACCCGCGCTCATCCATTCGGAGCGCGGCTCAAACCACTTTACCGGACGTCCGAGTAATATCGAGGCGAGGACCGGAACAAGTTCGGTGTCGACACTTAGTTTAGCGCCAAAGCCACCGCCGACGTCGCCTACAATAATTCGTATCCGCGATTCAGGAATGCCAAATACCTGGCTTATATATATTCGCATCTGGTGCGGCACTTGCGTTGACGCGCGCACAACCAGCGTTTTTTCAATGCGGTTAAAATCAGCGTGCACCATGCGCGTTTCCATCGGCATTGCGCCGAAGCGATGCGAACTAATGACTTCATCAACGACCAACTCGGCGCTGTCAAAAACCGCATCGACGTCGCCGATTTCAAACGGGTACTCGATTTGCACGTTGCTCTCCCAGTCGGGGTAGAGCAACGCATTAGAGCCGGGCGGGACGTTCACTGCGTGCTCAGATATCGTATTGACAGGCAGGTCTTCATATTCGATTTTGATCTGCCGTGCGGCGTCTTCTGCAATAGAAGGATCGCTCGCCACGACAATCGCCACGGGTTCTCCATAAAAGACCACCTTATCGATCGCGATGGCGTGGCGCCGCGGGAGATTCTGCCCTGGCAGGTCCATCGTCGGAGAGATCGGTTGCCAATGGGCTTGCGCTTGTGCCCCGGTTAAAACGAGTTCGACACCGGGCAGTGCGGCAGCGCGGCTTGTATCGATCGATTGAATCACCGCGTGGGCCCGTTCGCTACGTGCAATCGCGAGGTGTAAATCTCCTTGCGTGGCATAGTTGTTCGCATACCGCCCCGCGCCTCGAACGAGACGCTCGTCTTCGCGGCGCACGACCGGCGCACCAATCCAACTACCGGGCGGCGTGTCATTGGCATCCAAATGGGCTGGCGGGGTGGCTTTTCCTGCGGCCACATTCACTGCTTGGATGATGTTGTTGTATCCCGTGCAGCGACAATAGTTGCCACTGATCGCCTGCCTGATATCGTCGTCGGTGAAGTCTTTGCCTTCGTGCTCGTTAAGAAACGCGCGCACGCTCATTATCATGCCGGAGGTGCAATAACCGCATTGTACCGCGTGGCATTCGATAAACGCTTTTTGTACTTTGTGCAGCAGATCCCCGTCGGCGACGCCTTCGATTGTCGTTATTGTTGCGCCGTCGGCCTGGATCGCTAAGCTTAGGCACGATTTAATCGTGCGTCCGTTCAGCTCTATTGTGCATGCGCCGCACGCACCTTCTTCGCAACCAATGCGAGTACCTGTTGCGAGGACCTCGTTGCGTAGAAAATCGACTAACAAGGTTCGCGGCTGGACCGCGGCTTCGATCTGCTTACCATTGACCAGCATCGAAATATTCACCGCCGCGATTGTGTCCGAACCGAGCTTCCCT
>JBLFWZ010000229.1:0-7373 GCA_047611905.1 Gammaproteobacteria bacterium
CCTGCACAACACCCCAGGCGCGCGTGCGCCCCGCGAAGTAGGCGAACGGATCGAAGTGCGGGCTCGCACCCGTATGATCCTCAAGAAGCAGCCCGCCACACCCGGCCACGAATAGCGGGGAGAGGAGAGCGAACGGGCGATAGCGGCGGGCTGCAATACAAAGGCTTCGAATCAAGTTCATGCGCTTTACTACGCACGGCACGCCGGATCGGATCAAGAAAAGACATATGACATCGCGTTTACCTACTCGCTCCGCCAGTTCGAAGAAGTTCCGTCGGCACACACCGCGATCCTCATAGGTATTCGCTCGGCGTTAGCACTTGGTCGGGTTGCGCCTATTGCTGCAACGAATGCGTAACAGAATCTCCAAATTACCCCGCTTTGCGATTTCCGGTTGAAATCATCGCTCGAGCTGGGTGGTTCTATCACTGTTTTATATTGATCGGTCGAGCTGTCGGCGACATTATGACGGAGCGCGGCGCTGGGGCGAGTAATGACTCGATCTGATTGTGGTGCATTGGATTTAGACCGAGCTACGCGCAATAGCACAAACCGCCGCCATCTCGACTTGAGCAGTCCGCGGGCGCATGAGGTCGAATTTTTCTGCGGGTTGATGTGCCCTAGCGTATGATGTGCGGTGCATCAGTATCGATCCGGCGCACATCTCTGCGCGGTGATTTTCGATAACCTCGATACGAACCGAACCCATCACCTTCCATCGAATGGACGGCTAAATGTGAAGCAGCGCTTGCCGTCGTAAGTGAGGTCGAATTATGCCGATGATCGATATTGGACCGATTGAGCTCTACTACGAGATCCGTGGCCATGGACCGAGATTGTTATACATCAGCGGTACAGGAGGTGATCTGCGACGCCACCCCGGGATATTCGATTCGCCCCTAGCAGATCAATTCGAGATACTCGCCTACGATCAACGTGGCCTCGGGCGAAGCAGCCGTCCCGACATTGAGTATTCCATGGCGGATTACGCAAACGACGCGAATGCACTTATGGATGCACTTGGCTGGCAAGCCAGTTGCGTGTTTGGCGTCTCGTTTGGTGGCATGGTCGGGCAGGAGTATGCGCTGCGTTTTCCACACAAGGTCCAGCGTCTAGTGCTTGCGTGCACTAGTAGTGGCGGCGACGGCGGGCATTCCTATCCCTTCCATGAGCTGCAGGATCTAAGCCAAGCGCAATGGGTGCGAACTGTGCTCAGCTTAAGCGATACCCGTCGCGACGCTACTTGGCGCGTAGAAAATGCCGACGCATTCGAAGCGCTCGTCGAGCAGATGCTCCGAGGTGTTACCATCGGCTCCGATGAACCTGATCGCGCGAGTGGCGCGCGCCGCCAGATAGAAGCGCGAAGGCAGCTCGACACCTACGCACGATTGCCCCAGCTGGCCATGCCTGTGATGGTCTGCGGCGGTCGTTACGATGGCGTAGCGCCGGTTGCGAACCTCGAGGCGATAGTCCTCCAAGTACTTGGTGCGAAACTCGAACTGTTCGACGGTGGGCACATGTTTTACCTGCAGGACCCGGAGGCGTTCAAACGTATCGCCACGTTTCTGCTCGGCGCAGACTAACCACGCCGCAATCGCCTCGCTAGCCAGTCGTGCGATTACGGCTAGCGAATTCCGCTCCACGCCGAGATCACCTTCAGGTGGCGCGCAACAATGTCTCACTGTCCTCTATCACTTCGAGCAATCCGGCGTATTTCCGTGCGAGTCGAGCCGCTAGATCGCACAGGGTGAATTCATAGCAGAGTCGGCGGTTATTATTTTTGACGCGAGACCAATAAACCGATTATTGACGGACCGAAGTCGCTACTCCGCGCAGTGCCTCGATAACACGCGCCGGTTCTGTAACGTGCGGGCTGTGACCACAGTCCCATCGCTCAGTCTGCCATTTAGGATCTGCTTCAAGACGTGCAATGAGTGGTTCGCCGTGCGCGATTTGAAATTTTTCACAACGAATATAGCGGCGGGTTTTAATAGACTCCCAGGCACCGCTAAGTTCTAGTCTATCCTCGAAGGCCGCGAGCGGATGCGCGGTCATGCGCCGGTTTACCCAGGTCGCATCGGCGGGATCGGTGACACCAAATCCGCCCGCATCAAACGGTACGCCTGCCGGGATACGCCAACCGTCGCCGTGCTTCTGCGCTTGTTCTCGAAAGACGGCAGGCACGCCTTGCGAATCGCCGATGAAATCGAGTAGCGATTGTCCATCAAGCGGCATTGAGGCATCTAGATAGCACAGTCCCGCGATGCGTTCGGGCAGACGATCGGCGGCGACCGTAATAACGGAACCGGCGGCGCTATGCCCGCACAAAATTACGTTCTCTAACTCCTCGGCCGTAATCAACCCCGTGATATCACAGACGTGAGTCTCGAGATTTACTTCACTGGTGAGTAAGTGCGCGCGGTCCGCGAGGCCGGTAAGACTCGGCGTGTAGACCCGCCAACCTTGCTTGCGCAACGGCTCGGCAACTCGCCGCCAACACCAACCGCCGTGAAAACCGCCTGCGACAAGAATCACGATCGGTGCCGCGCCGCTCATCGTGTGAATTCCAGCGGCAGTTCTACCATGTGCCGCGTGTTACCGGTTTCGTAGCGAGGAACGAAATTATCAGCGACGTGAAATTCCGGAATGCGCTCCAGAAATGTTTCGTAGCCGGATTTGAGCACGACTCGCGCGAGCCATTCGCCAATGCATCGGTGGACCCCGGCACCAAACGCAAGGTGGTTAATCTTACCGCGATCGATCTTCACTAGATTCGGCTCATCCACAAGCGCTGGATCGCGACATGCCGCGCTGAACGACAGCAGCACTCGATCGCCCCTCTTAAAGGCTTGGCCATTCACGTCGCAATCCTGCGCAACGCTGCGCGCCATATTCGCGACGCCAGGATACAGGCGTAGAAATTCTTCAATCGCCGATGGGATCGATGCGGGTTCGGCAACGAGACGCTGACGATCGTCGCAGTGAGTGGCTAGATGATGAAGGCCTCCCGAAAACACAAAGCCCGTGGTGCCGATGCCGCCGATCGTGAGCTGACAGAGCGTCCCGACTTTATCCATCCAATTGAATTCGGGATGTTCGAACGCGAGCAAGGCATCGACAATATCGCCGCGCGCGGGTTCGTCACGACGCTCGCTCAAGTAGGCTTCGATGCGCTGCATGCCGCGCTGGAAGCCCTGCGCGCGTTCAACAGGCGGTGCGACGAATGAAAAATCGTCGAGTAATTCCGGCATGGTGGCGGGATCCATTCCTGCTACCGCCGACGAAAACACGATCTGCGGCAACGGGTTTGCGAACGCGCTGACGGCTTCGACCCGGCCATCGGCGATAAACCCATCGATTAAGGCATTCGCGTGTTGTCGAACAATCGGTTCGAGGTCGGCGACCGTTTGCTGACGAAGAAATGGCTCTAGAACCCGACGTAAGCCGCGTTGCACTGGCGGGTCAATTTCCGCGGGTGCGAAATATGGCATTCCCGGCGGCCGGTTCACGATGAAGCCGTCGCGTGACGTGAATGTGCGCCAGTCCTTTGCGCAGCGCGAAACATCGTCGTGGCCGTTCAATACCCAGTAGCCCTCGCCGGCCTCGCTGCGCGCGATCGGGCACCGTGCATGCAGATCGGCGACAATGTCGTCCCAGTTGTCGCTGAGCTCGGGATCATCGAGATCGTAATCGTTCGTATAGTCGCGCGCGTAGGTTTTCATAAAGCAATAAGCTCTAGTGGTGGTGATGCCTTAGTACTGCAAAACAGTGTGACGGAATGGTCTGCAGCATCAGCGTCTTGACTCGAGCAGCACGCGCATAGCTGCTGGTAACGCGCGGCGCGGTACGATGCGGTACGGCTCGGAGATTCCACTACCGGCGTCGCAAAGTTCGCCACTGAAGAACGCCAGCCCGAGCACGCCGACGAAAGTATCACCTCACAAATGCTCCTTAAGCGCCTGAGTACTAATTCGGTGAGGATCACTTCGTAAAATAACTGGGGCCGACAAATTTTCAGGAGATACTGGCGCTTAAAATAAATCTATTCCCTTTGGAGTGCCCAGCCCAGACATCCCCTTCACCCCTGCTCCGGCACCTGATTGCCCCACCGTCCGTAGTGAGTTTTGGTCTCCACAGGTTCCCGCGACACAGGTCCAAACTTCCCTTTCGGAAAACCGATAGGGATCACCGCGACGACGCCGTAGTCTTCCGGTATCTTGAAGAACTCATGCATTTCTGGTTCGAACATTTGATGCATCGTGGTTAGGCTAGCGCCAAGACCCAACGCGCGACACGCCAACAAAATATTTTGTACACACGGGTAAATAGACCCATGTGATGCCGGTGCCTTACCCACTCTTTTTTCTGGCGGCACCACAAACGGCCAATCGCGTTTGCCGCAACAAAATAGCAACATTGGAACGTCATGCATATTCTCTGAGAGATGCATGGCAGCGCGAATCGTGCGCCCGTACGGCGTCGAATAGTCAACGTCATTCAGAGCCTCACCGAAGCGATTACGCATCCAGTAGTCGTAACGCTCGCCGAAAAAGCGTTTTCCTTCCTCATCGGTTACCACGAGGAAACCCCAGCGTTGGGTATTCTGCCCGCTAGGCGCGCGGATCCCGGCATCGAGGATCTTGTGGATCATTTCTTGAGGCACAGGATCTTTTTTAAGCAGTCGCATGGTTCGCATGCTGTGCATGATTTCAAAAATACCGGGGTCGTCGCTCATCTACTGTCTCCAATATGCAGGAATATTTGCAGTACGGGTATGCGCCTTAATCTTAGCGAAAAAAATCAGCAGTCTTGATAACTCTATGCCGCCTTTACCGGTGGCGTCGTTTCGCTCAACTCGGCGGTCACAACTTCGTCCGGCAAATCAAATGCGGCAGCAAATTGTGGATCCATATTCGTATACTCTGGCCGACCAGTCCCGGCAGCCGGTTGCGCCACTGGCTCGCCCACTCTGTCAAACCCCTTGGGATATTTGTATCGCTCAAGTTCTTCCGAACTAATTCCATTTAATGCAACGACCTCCGGATCAATCCACGCGTTCTCATTGATTCCGACGCCGCTCGAGGTCGAAACTTCAAGCACAAGATTCTCTGGTCCACCAAAGTAAATCGATTTACAAAACCCATGATCGAGCGGACCTAATACGCGCACGCCTTTAGCGCGAATTCGATCACGCATGTTGTACAACTCTTCGTCGTTTTCGCAATCAAATGCAAGATGCTGCATCGTCCCTGGCGAACACGGATTGGTCGGACTACCAGCATGGCTGACGCCGAGCTCGACGGGGATGTCTTTCACCTGGGGTGATTGCACGAAAGCTACGGAGCAGGTCTCATTCAATTGCATAAATGCATGGAAATATCCTTCAACGCCGTGCATCCAATACAAGGCTTTGAGTTCCATGCCCAAGACATCCGAAAAAAATTCAATCTGTGGTTTAACGTCCGCCGTCATTAGTGCAATGTGATGTACGCCATTTAACTTACCCATGATTCTGATCTCCTGTTTCGTTGTCTAACGATCGTAATTTAGTTGTAACTGTTACATTTGAAACTTCGACATAGTTCCGATTAAGAAGCATCACGCCCAATCAACAATGTTGTTTTGAGCTAACCCCGCAATGATCGTCGTGAAGGCAGTTGCGTCGAATGCCCATCGCGATGTGACTCGATGCATTTTCCGCCGTGGCTGAGATCCCTCGCAGCGGACTGCATCTCAAACTACCTTGCGCAACATTCTTCTCGTCGCGTGCCGCCGCGTTCGTGTGCGCTGCAACATTGAATCTCAGTAAATGCAGCCAACGGAGGTGCATAGCCGGTCTTTTATCTTCGATATTAGAAATGAACGGGCTGTGATTATTACACGACTCGGTCGCCGCCGTTAGCGACCCATAGAGCAGTCCTTTGCGTGGGCCGGGCAAGCGTCTTTCAATGCGGGCTGACATCCAGACGGAGTCGTCGACTCGCAAGTCCCGGCGCCGATCTATCGGAGTACTAGCTCATCGTTGTTCGAGCGCGTACTATCGCGAACCCAATGACGATGCCGTGGTTATGGTGCCTCCATCAATCAAGCACGGCGACTAATCTAAAGCGAGTTAAATTCTGTGCTACCAATGCTTAACCCAATCGAGGCGAGGCTCGTCGGCTGCCTAATGGAAAAGTCCGCCGTCACGCCGGACCAATACCCGTTGACCCTTAACGCCCTTGTCGGCGCCTGTAACCAAAAATCGGCGCGCCATCCGGTACTCTCCTTAGACCCCGGCGCTGTCCAACATGCGGCGCGCGATTTAGCCACTAGGCATCTCGTTCGCATCGAAGAGAATCCGCGCAATGGAACGGAAAAATATCTACAACGCTTTTGCAACACCACCTACAGCGACTTCAAATTCAAAACAGATCAATTCGCGATAATCTGCTTGCTCTTACTACGAGGTGCGCAAACTCCAGGGGAGTTGCGTGCTCACAGCGGACGCTTGCATACGTTTGCCGACAACAATGAAGTTAGCCGCACGCTTGACACATTAATAGACCTCGACAGTGGTGCTTTGCTAGTGAAATTACCTCGCATCCCGGGACGCAAAGACGCGGAGTTCATGCATTTGTTATCGGGCCCCATCGACATTGAGGCTTACGCTGCCGCGGCAGATGGCGCACGAGCATCGACGACAAGCTCGTCAGAGCGAGTGAACGTCGCGTCCCTAGTGGAAAGAATCAACGCGCTTGAGGCAGACATGGCCAAGATCAAGGCGTCGCTGGAGATTCCTGAGCAAGATTGATCCCTAGGACCATTACTACTCGTTCGAGCTCGCTGCTCGATATTTCGAAGCTTGCGCGTACGCGGTCCTATGCGCGGCCTGTGAGATCAGTATATAAATGACGCACGCGAATCTGTCGCCTCGTGACTCATCAACGCCAAGGATCGCCGAAATGAACAGTGCGACGGGTTTGCCAAAACACCAATTTTCCGTTGACCAAGTTACGTTCATCTCCACATACTCATTACGGGGGTAATTATGCAGACACGAATTGTTCACTTTTACAGCGAAGGAATGAAGCTCGAGGCAGACTACTTTCTGCCAGACGATTTAGCGCCAGGTGAGCGCCGCGCCGGTATTGTTTTGTGCCACGGTTACAGCGGGGTTCGAAGCGTTATCTTACCGGACTACGCGGAGTACTTCGTAGCTGCTGGATATCCGGTATTGTCGTTCGACTATCGTGGGTTCGGCGGCAGCGAAGGCCCGAAGTGGCGCATCATCGCGCACGAGCAGCTTGACGACATACGCAACGCAATTACCTGGATTGAAGCACAGCCGGAAATCGATCCTGAGCGGATCGGGATCTGGGGAACATCGAATG
>JBLFWZ010000230.1:0-7368 GCA_047611905.1 Gammaproteobacteria bacterium
TCTCAATTGGATTCGTAATAGGTCTCGATTACAGCAATCCTTATCTTAGCCCATTCGATGAGATGCAACGGTTTAAAACGCACCCGGCAATGCGCGATACGTTTGCTGGCGGCAAACGAATTTCTTACGGTGCGCGTGCAATTAGTGCGGGCGGCTTCCAATCGATTCCAAAATTGACGTTCCCGGGTGGACTTATCGTCGGCGACGCAGCAGGATTTCTCAATGTTCCGAAGATAAAAGGCACCCACACGGGCATGAAATCCGGGATGACTGCGGCTGAAGCAATTTTCGAGTCATTTGGATCAGACAAGTCAAATTCCGTCGAGGTATTCTCCTATCCGGAGAAGCTAAAAAAAAGCTGGGTTTGGGATGAGCTTTATCGGGAACGTAACATCAAACCCTCGTTCCACTGGGGTTTACTGCCCGCAATGGCTTATTCAGGGATCGATAGTTATTTGTTACGTGGCAAAGCGCCGTGGACGCTCAAGCATCGGCCTGATCATGAGTCATTAAAACCGGCGGCACAGTGCCAACCTATCGATTATCCGAAACCTGACGGCGAGGTCTCGTTCGATAAGTTGTCGTCTGTGTTTCTATCAAACACGAACCACGAAGAAGAGCAGCCCTGCCACTTAACCTTAAAAGACCCGGGCGTGCCAATTACTGTTAATCTTGCCAAATATGCGGGCCCCGAGCAACGTTACTGCCCGGCTGGCGTGTATGAATTCGTCGAAAGTGGCGGCGAAATGCAATTGCAAATCAACGCCCAAAACTGCGTGCACTGCAAGACCTGCGACATCAAGGACCCGACGCAAAATATCGACTGGGTAACTCCAGAAGGAAGCGGCGGCCCAAATTACCCGAACATGTAAATAAGTTGATGAATCTAAAATGCCAAAAGTTAACTACGTAACGCACTCAGGCGAGACTTATACGATTGAGGTCCCTGTGGGCTGGTCGGTAATGGAAGGGGCTATCCAGAACGACGTTCCCGGCATCGTCGCCGAATGCGGCGGCGGCTGCGCGTGCGCGACTTGTCATGTGTTTGTCGATCCGAAGTGGGCCGACAAATTGGCAGAACGTTCTAGTATGGAGATGGATATGCTTGAGTGCACGGCGGCACCAAGCAGCGAACAATCGCGCCTCAGTTGCCAATTAAAAGTTTCGGAAGAATGCGACGGTTTAATCGTTCATTTACCCGAAGCACAGACATAAGATAAATATCGGGTGTCGGACAATCCGATCATCATCGTCGGTGCCGGGCAAGCCGGTCTGCAAGTTGCGGACTCGTTGCGCCGTGCAGGGCACGATGGAGGCTTACTTTTAGTTGGCGAAGAACCGTCTCTTCCATACCAGCGCCCTCCGTTATCCAAACAGTATATGGCCGGCGATATGGCCGACGAACGATTACTGTTCCGACCCGCCGATTACTACGTGACTAAGAATATCGAAGTGCTTCGTGACGCTCACGTAACGGAAATCTCACTAAGCGACCGTTCTATACTCATTAATGGAAATCGACGTGGCTATCAAAAACTCGCGTTAGCAACCGGTGCGGCAGTACGCAAATTGTCGATCCCCGGGGCTGAGCATCCAACGGTTCATTACCTACGAGGCATTGCCGACGCGAAGGCGATCCGAGCGAAATTATTGGGCGGGGCTTCGAGAGTTGTCGCGATCGGCGGCGGATTCATTGGGCTCGAGATTGCTGCCGCGGCCCGCGAACTCGGGCAGTCGGTAACCGTCGTGGAAGCCCAGGATCGTCTAATGGCTCGGGTCGTCGCGCCGTTAGTTTCAAATTTTTATTTGGATCTCCATCGACACCACGGTGTGGATGTATTGCTAGATGCGGCGGTGAGTCGAATAGATGGAAATTCGGATGGGTCCGCAAGTGTCGTACTAGCTGATGGCCGCGAGTTACCTGCCGACATTGTTATGGTCGGCATCGGCTCCATTCCGCGAAGTGAATTGGCCGATGCGTGCGGCATTGCATGTGACAACGGGATTATCGTCGACGAGTTTGCGCAGACTTCCGATCCATATATCGTAGCGGCGGGCGACTGCACGATGCATAAGAACATTTGCATAAATTCACCGCACCGCCTCGAGTCCGTACAAAATGCGGTCGATCAAGCGAAGGTCGCCGCAGCAACACTGCTTGGGGAGAGTGAACCGTACGATAAAATCCCGTGGTTTTGGTCGGATCAGTTCGAGGCGAAGTTGCAAATCGTCGGCACATCTACCGGGCACGACGATGTCGTTATGCGCGGTGCTCCACAAAGCGGGTCATTTTCTTGCTTCTATTACCATGGTGACGGCCTCATTGGCGTCGACTCCGTAAACCGCCCGGCGGATCACCTGGTGAGTCGCAAGCTCATTACGGCAGGAACGACCGTTCCGAAAAGCATGGTCTCGGATACTGACGGAAATTTGAAATCGCTTTTGTGATTCAAAGCAAACTGAATTGTCGCGATACACATCGCTTAGAAAAATGTCGCTAATAGCATTAACGACAAACAACAACCTTAAAATAGCGCGGCGACAGCCGACCGGGGACTAGTGAAAATGCCGAAAGTGATCTACGTGGATGTTGATGGTGAACGACGCGAAAGTGAAGTGGCTAATGGCTTATCTGTCATGGAAGGAGCGATTGCAAATGGCGTCTCCGGGATCCTGGCAATTTGTGGTGGCAGCTGCGCCTGCAGTACCTGCCATGCCTATGTAGATGATGCCTGGATCGAGATCGTGGGTCCGGCTAATGAAATCGAAGAATCAACGCTTGAGCTTGCTACCGATCGACGGCCTGGGAGTCGTCTTACCTGCCAAATCGTAATGCGCGATGAGCTAAGCGGTCTTGTAGTGCACGTTGCGGATAATGATGGCTGAGGTGCGTTTAGAATCGCACGTTTTACACAAAGGGTGATTCTGCCGGTAGGTCGACGCCGATCTAAGTTCTGCGATTAAGCGATTGGTTTGGCCAAGGTCGAAATATATCCGGCCCAGTCAGACGCTTGATCGTCGACGAATTCTCCAAATTGATAGCCAACTAGGTATTCGTCTTCAGAGAAGTTGGCGTAGCGGGTATGGCCGTTGACGGCGACCCATGTACTCGTTCCCGGGATCCGCAACTTGAGTGAAATTTTTTCGTCACGCTGGGCTTGATCCAGTCCGGCGTAACGCATGTCGGGACAGCAAAGCTGCACTCCACCAATGGCCACGTTGGTCGTAACAATTTCTAGACCGTTGACGTTAACCGCGAGTTGGCGCGAGAAACGAGGCGAGCTGCGGTCTTTGATTCCCATCTTGCGTTCGCTGTCTGTCTGACGTGTACATTAAATGACGTAGCTGTACGGTAGCATGCGAATTGCGCGTTGTAATCCCCTACGGCGCGAGGTGCGTAGTTGAGATTAGGATGCGCTTTTTAATCAAACGGCAATCGGGGACGGGCTGCAAACCCAATCCATATACGAGTACCAGCCGGCAGCATCACCGTCATGAAATGAATCGAAGGCAATTCCGATCAAGTACTCGTCGTCGCATGGACACGTGTATCGGACATTCGCGTAGGCCGTAATATCGCGCTCGGTCGGCAGTTCGATGACGACTTCAAACGGTGCCCGGAGCAATTGTTTTTCTAAGGCTGGATAGCGCATATTCGGGCACACAAGTTGCGCCCCGTCTCGGGATACGTTGCTGGTGTGAACGACGAGCCCGGCGACTTCTACATTGATTCTTCGGATCCGCAGGTTCCGTGAGATTCGATCGATAGAGCGTTGTTCCAAATTGGGTTTTAGTACGTTCATATGTCTACCACTATTTGTTTCGTGAACCCGGCTGGATAACATCCCAGGGCTTCAACTAAACTGTGTACCTAAGCTCGCACGGCCGGTGTCGGTCGTTGTGTACTAGACTGAGTATAGAAGGCGATTTTGTGCGTCGCGTGACATAGTCAACACAATCAGACCCCGAGAATGTCAAACACTGTGCCATGTGCAGTGGGCGTGCGGGGGAAACAATAATGGCAAGCCAACAGGGCCGACAAGCGATGTATGAATTGCACGAATTCCACCTCTCTGTTGCATCTTACCGGGTGCGGATAGGCCTGAGTTTGAAAGGTGTTGAATACCAATCCGTTCCAGTGTCGCTGGTGAAAGGCGGAGGTGAGCAGCATCTTCCCGAGTACCGTGCGTTGAACGTCCAAGGTCTCGTGCCGACTTATGCTGACCACGATATTACGTTGACTCAATCGATCGCGATTTTGGAATATTTGGATGAGCAATATCCTGAACCAACGTTCTTGCCAGGTGACGCGCTTAAGCGCGCACGAGCCAGACAAATTGCGCATATTGCTGCGTGCGATATTCAACCGCTACTTAATCTTCGCGTTCTAGGGTATCTGCGCAACGCATTCGGAGCCGATCAAGTTGCTCGCAGCAAATGGTTTAGGTATTGGTTGCTCGAAGGGCTCGATGCTCTCGAGCTGCTAATCACCGCCGAGCGAGGCACGTCGATGTATTGTCTTGGTAACGAGGTATCGTTAGCTGACATTGTTTTGGTTCCGTTAGTCTTTCAGGCACGCCGGTTCAAATTGGCGATGGACGATTTTCCACGATTATGCGAGATCGAAGAAGCCTGCTTGCGTCTTGATGCATTCCAACGCGCCGCACCAAAAGATTAGTCTACGGACATGACGGCAATCGTTGCGCCGACAGCGAATATTGGGATCGGTTCGTAGAACCAAATTTCGCCTCGGCTATGTTCTGTAGCGCCGGCGACGGCGACGAACGTACGAATTTCAAAACCTCCTTGGCCGGCCGCTCGATAGGTTTCTTCATCGCTATAGGAAACTAGACGGTCGCGACGGTTGTTGACGAAATGGTCGAGAAATTCTCGGTCCCATTGTTCATTGATTTTTCCGGAATCGGGTGTTGCAGGCCAATGTGAAATTCCGCCGGTGCCGATTAGTGCAATACGTTCTGGGCGTTCGTTGCAGGCTTTGCGCAGTGCCCGACCGAATTCGTAACATCGCGTTAAAGGCGCGAGAGGCGGACCTTGGCAATTGATGTTCACGGGTATCACGGGCAGAGCGTATTGAGGTGTTAGGAAATGTAACGGCACCATAATGCCGTGGTCGAATTTCCATTCCTGCGCATAAGCCAAATCGACATCGCTCATGACAGACTCAATCAACTGGCGAGATAGTGCTGCGTTTCCGGGAATGCTGACTCGCGGTATTCCCAACCACTGAGGATCTTCGATTGGGCCGACATACGTGTCACTCATGCCCACGCAAAAGGCGGGCATGTTGTCCATAAAGAAATTCGCAAAGTGTTCGGCAGCGACGACGATAAGTACGTCGGGAGAACTGGCTTCAAGCGCGATTCGCATGCGCTCGAAACTCGCGTAAAGCGCGTCGCGAACAACTGGGTCCGCGCGATCAGCGCGACCGGTGATGCCTGGGCCGTGGCTGCAAACACCGGCAAATACTAAGCTCATCTGCTAACTCCGGACGGTTGCATAGAGGCCCGCACGTACAGGACCATGTTCGGCCAAACCATCGCGCATGGCGTCAAGGTATTGTGTCCATTCGTAGCCCGACATAGCGGCGAAATGCATAAGGATCTGCCCATTGACACCCATCACATAGAGTAGGCCTATGTCCGGGGTCCTCAGCGCAAGTATCTCTTGTTCCGTCAAATCGTACTCCGTCAAAAACGAATCAAAATTATCGTTGAACCGAGCCAACGCATATCCATCCCTATTAATTTGATAGAGCAGTTTTTGTACGTAGTAAAGACTCACAATGGCAGCTCCCAATCTACCTAACCGACGGGTCGGATGGCGACGCCAGCGCATCGTCAAGTTCGGTGAGCAATTTATGCAGTCGCACTAATTTCTCAGAACCGAAGACCGCTTCAATATGGGCGTACTGCACTTCTGATAGAGGGGCAATCGTCGCGAACAGGGAACGACCTTTAGCCGATATTGATATCAACGAGCGCCGTTGATCGGATGCTACCTGGTGGCGTTTTACCAATCCGCGTTCGGTCAGCTTCTGCAATATTCGCGACAGGCTAGGGGATAGTATGAAGCTTCGTTTCGCGAGCTCTGTAACCTCTACTTTGTCGAGTTCAACGAGTGCCCGAATTACTCGCCACTGTTGCTCGGTTAAGTCGTAAGCGCGCAATGTCGGGCGGAATTGACTCATGACCATCTCGCGGGTGTTTAACAACGCCATAGGTAGCGAATGCGAGAAGGTGCGCATTGGCAAACGCGAAGCAATGGCCTTGCCTTGGGTGCCGCTATGCGTGCCTGATCGATGAGTTTCAGATTTGTTCATCGACGATGCCGTTTCGAAGCAGGCCGATCGTTGGCGAGTCGATTTCTACGACGTCGCCTGGCTCGAGATATTTCGGAGGTTCAAAGCGCGCGCCAGCGCCGTTGGGAGTCCCCGTGGAAATTATGTCTCCAGGTTTTAATCGCATAAACGTGGAGAGGTAGCTAATCAAATAGCGGAAAGGAAAAAGTAGGTTTGCGGTCGTATCAGATTGACGCTGTTGTCCGTTAACGTGGGTGCCGATCGACAGATTAGTGTAATCATTAAACTCATCCGCGGTCACCATCCAGGGACCTAAGGATCCTGATTTTTCAAAATTCTTGCCTTGCGTTACGTTGAATTTGGCGTGGCGTAACCAGTCGCGAATAGACCCTTCGTTGAGTAATGAGAGACCAGCGATGTACGCGGATGCTTCTTGCTCAGGAATTCGCCGCCCTTCACGTCCAATTACAATGGCAATTTCACCTTCGTAATCGAGCTGGTTCGACTCGGGCGGTCGAACGAGCGGTTCATTGTGTCCAACCAAAGATTCGCGCGTGCGCATAAATACGCTTGGGAATTTAGGTAGCGCCGAGTCATCTTTGTATTCCGCGTTACGATTAACGTAGTTAACACCAATGCAAATTATTTTCTCGGCATCGGGTACCGTCGGAAGGTAGCGAATCTCGCTTAGTGAATGATCGGCCGAGGTACCGCGGATTTCTGCGCGAACCTTGTCGATACGATCCGCGATGAGAATTTCGCGCAACGAACCGTAACCTTCTCCAAGGCGTTTTGTGATGTTGACGACACCGCCGTCAACCACTGCGCCGAGTGCGCTGCGGCCGTCTAATTCGTAACTGATGAGTCGCATGTCTGTGGGCCTAAGGCAACAGACCGGCGCGCAACAGCACCGCGTCTAGCCTTTCTTCTAATTCGGTCGTTGCTGGAACCATTGGCAAGCGATGTTCATTACCCGAGATAAGGCCAATTCGTCGCATCATGTATTTGATCGCGATCGGATTAGTATCGAAAAACACGGCTTGATTGAG
>JBLFWZ010000231.1:0-7351 GCA_047611905.1 Gammaproteobacteria bacterium
TTGCATCACGCGCTATTTGAAATAAAAGCGCCTCGGTGGGCAAGCCGACGTTAATCGCTTCCTGACTAGTTTGCGATCCGCCCGCGGCACGGCGCAGGGCAAGTTTATTCTGTGCCCCTGTGCGATCAGAAAACAGGATCCGATAAGTTTCTTGATTCGCGCCGCCAGATAAGCGTTCGTAGGAAATCAGTCGGTCATAGTTATCCAGACACGAAGCCAGCACTCGGTGTAATTTGTCGCCGAATTCTGCGTTTGAATCGCTATCACTCGCATCAGTTTCGGAGTTCAATCCTCGACAACTCCTTTTGGTGCTTGCTGCTTCATAAAGCCAAACATGTAACCGGCAATACGGCGCATCTGGATTTCTTCTGCGCCTTCGGTAATTCGATAACGACGATGATGACGATAAATATGTTCGAACGGTTTGTGCCGCGAATAGCCGAGTCCGCCGTGGACCTGCATCGCTCGATCGGACGCTTCGCAGCACAATCTATTTGACCAATAGTTACACATCGATACTTTATCGGAGACCGCGAATGCGCCTAGAGTGTCCATTTGCCACGCCGTTTTGTGGATCAGCGCGCGGATCATTTCGCACTGAGTTTGGAGCTCGACGAGCGGAAACTGGATCGCTTGGTTAGTCGCTAATGGTTTCCCAAACGGGGATCGAACTTGCGCGTACTCGACAGATTCATTGATACAAAATTGTGCGGCGCCCAAACTCGCGGCTGCTTGTCGAATTCGGTTTTCGTTAAAAAAATGCTGGACAACTTGAAGACCACGACCTTCCTGCCCAAGAATGGTGTCGGCTGTTACCCTGACATCGGTGAGCGATACCCGGCCATGGTCGGTCGGCATGTTAAATGTCCAGAGCATTTCTTCGACTTTGAAACCGTCCGACTTAGACGGCACAAGAAACGCAGTGATGCCGGCGCCATCGCCAGCGCTGCCACTGGTTCGAGCAAAGATTAAATCGTGGGTTGCTTTATGAATCCCGGTATTCCAGGTTTTTTCTCCATTGATCACCCATTCGTCGCCGTCGCGAACGGCACTGGTCTCCATATGTGTGGCGTCCGATCCATGTTCCGGTTCGGTGATTCCGAAAGCGAAACTTTGCGTGCCATTTGCAAGGCTGTCTACCCATTCGGCTTTTTGCGCTTCGCTACCGTAATGGAGCATTAAAAGTAAACTGATGTTATTGCCGACGATCGAGTGTTCGTTCTGCAGGTCGTTGTGCAGGCCGAGTCCACGGGTCGCGAAGTATTCACGAATGACGGCCATACCCAAATTCGTGCCGTTCTTACCACCGTATTCTTTAGGTGCGGGATAACGATAATGGCCGGCTTTATCCGCTCGACGTACGGCTTCGGCGAGCAGCGCTTCCCATTCTTCGCTCGGTAAGCCGCCTCGGTCCCAGTCGGTTCGAGCGTCTTCGCGTCGATGATCAAAAAATCGAATATTGTCGTCTTGTTGTTCGAGAGGCTTGATTTCGCGTTCAATAAAATCATCGAGCTCGGCCAAATATTCCGTCAGTTCGCTAGGTAGATCGAAATTCATAGGGGTCTCGCGGGATTGATGAGGAGAATCGATACTTTACCTCAATCCGTGGCGCGAGATCGCCCGTGATTGGATAAAAACTCCGCTGCGAATTGGCAGCAATGATCGCGTCTTCTGACAGGTAGGTGGACGGCCGAATACTTAGGGTGCAGGTCCAGCTTTCACAATGTGCAATGGAAACTGCAGCTCGGACCAAGCTACAGGTGAGTCTTACCTAACGTCTATTATTGGCGTGGATTGGGCGAAGCCCGATGAAAAATCCTGGCCTCGCCGGGTGTCTGGATGGCTTAGTGAATCGCGTCGCTCGCCTGTGGATCGTCGTATCGGTCGTGATGCCTAACCCATTGCATGGAGTAGGGCAGTGCAGCTTCGTCGCGACCATTAGGCATAATATCGAGCAGGTGGTAAGTCGAAATGAACATATCGAGGCCGCGCCCGTAGGCCGAATAGGTATGATAGATCTTTCCATCACTATCTTTAATAAACGCGCTTATCCCAGGCGCTTCTTCCATCGGGAAGCTCGATTTTCGGAAGTTGTAAAATCCTGAACCGTCCGCCCGTTCCTGTTCAGTGAACGATACGTTGTAATCGCGATTAAACTCAGAACCGTGCGATGAGACCCATTTAAAATCCCAACCCATGCGTTGCTTGAACGCTTCGAGTTTCGTGAGCGACCCAATCGAAGCCGTTACCATGGTGACGTCGCGATGGGCTAAATGTGTGACCGCGCCGTTATAACTATCGGCAAGCAGCGAGCAGCTCTTACAGCCTTGCTCCCAGTCTGTTCCAAACATGAAATGATAGACCAGGAGCTGCGAGCGACCGTCGAATAGATCGCTCAAGGATTCGTCACCCTTAAGTCCGGTGAAGCGATAGTCCTTGTCCACCAAGGTCCACGGTAGTTCGCGACGCGAGCGGCTCAATTCGTCACGTGCGCGCGTGAATTCTTTTTCTTTGGCGAGGTGATCGAGTCGGGCCGCCAACCATTGTTCTTTCGATACGATTTTCCGATCTGCCATTACGCTCTCCTTCGTTAAGGTGACGCCGTACCGATCATGATGAGGCGCGTGGGCCAAGTTCTTATGGCTTATGAGTCAGAGACTAGGCTGCCGCGCAGGAAAAAACAATCGCGCAAATTGGATCAGTCCAGCAACCGTGTAGTCTCTCTACTGAGCCAAGCGAATGCCTAGGTAACTCGCACAATCACGCGGACTAATCACGCATCCCGCGCATGATTCGTCGCCACCCGTTCGTCGCCTCGCGACCTGCGTCATCAAATACTTTCTCAAGCTGTTTCATTTGTGTGCCAGTTAGTCGCCGTTCGAGTTTGCGACCTTCTGCCGTTAAACATAATTCCTTGCGCCGTCGATCGCCTTCGGCGGATGCATTGGATATGAGCTCCATGGCGACAAGTTGTCGCAGCGGTGCGTTTAATGCTTGCTTCGACACGGCCAACAATTCTAATAAAGCGTTGACCGAAATCCTGTCATTGCGGCCCACGAAGTAGAGGATCCGGTGGTGTGCGCGGTTTAGACCGCGTTGCGCCAGTATCCGATCAGGACCTGCCGTGAACTCGCGGTAAGCAAAATAAAGTAACTCAATCGCTTCGCGCAAATCGTCTTCATTATTTAAGTCATGCATGTTGACATATTAATTCGACGCAAATAATATGTCGATAAGTCAAGTTTGTTGACTAAAAGAAATATTTCAATGCAAACGCGATTTTCTACACGGCTAGCGGACCTCAAAGCGTCGCCCATTCGTGACATCCTCGAAGTCGTAGAGAAACCCGGCATAGTGTCTTTCGCCGGCGGCCTACCGTGTGCGGAATCTTTTCCGCATCTAGGTCAGATGGAGATTCCGCGTCATGTGCTGCAATACGGCGCAACGGAAGGTGAATCCGCTTTGCGTGAAGAAATCGCCTCTGAGCTGTGCGGCCGTGGTCTGAACTGCACGAGCGATCAAGTTCTAGTTTTGAACGGTTCCCAGCAAGGGATTGACCTCGTCGCAAAATTATTCATTGACGCGGGTAGTCAGGTAGCGGTTGAGTCACCGACTTACCTCGCGGCACTCCAAGTGTTTCGTTATTTTGCGCGTCTTAAACAGGCCGCAGACCTACACAGTAATCGGGTAAGCCAGTGGTTAATTTTGCAACAGTTAAGAGACTCGTGCAGAGCAGCCCGCTTAGACAAAGTGCGTGATGACTACCGGGCGAAACGCGATCACTTTAACAATTGTCTTGAACGCACATTTGCGCACTTAGCTACATGGCAGGTTCCGCCCGGCGGCTTGTTTTTCTGGCTGCGCTTGAAATCAGATAGTCCGATAGGTACGCGTGCGTTGCTGGCAACGGCGATCGAACGGTCCGTTGTGTTCATGCCCGGAGAACCGTTTTTCGCGCAGGAAAACGCTGGGCTTGGCACGCTGCGCTTGAACTTCAGTCACGCGAGCTATGCGGACGTTGAGCGTGGTTTAAATGTGCTCGCCAAGCTGGTCCAAGAGCAAATGATAGCCATGCGTTAGTTTGTGGTTAGCCGGCGACGACAATCTTGTCCGCTATTAATGCGTCGATACGTCGTTGGTCGTAGCCAATTTCGGTCATTATTTCGCGAGAATGCTCGCCGATTCGAGGTGCGGTGCGAGTTAGCCCACGGTCGTGGTCCGTCAGACTAAACGGCAAACCCATAATCTCAAAGTCGCCGTAATCTGGATCCTGGCCTTGTTCGATTAAGCCTAAGGCCTGAACTTGCCCATCTTCCCATAGCGTTTCGAAATTATTGACGCGCGAGTACGGCACACCATTTTTATCGAGTTTAATCATCAACGGCTCGGTTTCTTCTTTGGCGAGCGCGTCAAATATAAGTTTCAAAACTGCCTCTCGATGTTTAACTCTCGAGGCATTGTCTTTAAATCGTGGGTCGCCAATGATCTCCTCCATATCAAGCGCACGACACAAACGTTCGAACAAGTTTTGATTACCGCTGGCAATAAATATGAAACTGTCTTTGGTTGGATACGCTTGGTAAGGCACGACTTGCGGGTGGGCCGTGCCGAGGCGCTCTGGCATAAATCCATGTTGCAAAAAATTGGAAACCGAATTGCTCATCAATCCGAGTGAAGTACCGAGCAGCGAGGCCTCGACCTTGCCACCGGAACCGGTGAACTCACGTCTAAACAGTGCGGTTACGGTGGCGAGCGCCGACATCACACCGGTACCCATATCGAGAAAAGAAACCCCGCAGCGCACCGGCATGCCGCCCGGTTCGCCGGTAATGTTCATCACACCGCTATAGGCTTGCAGTAAGGCTTCATAACCAAGCCCCATGCCTTTGGGTCCGTGACGGCCAAACGCCGATACCGAGGTGTAGACGAGTTTGTCGTTATGCACCTTTAGGTCGTCGTAGCCTAGCCCGAAACGCTCCATGTCGCCGGTTTTGAAATTTTCAACCAAAACGTCTGCTTCGCGGGCGAGATCTTTGACGAGATCGACCCCAGCAGGTGTCTTGAGATCGACGGCGATACTCCGTTTGTTAGCGTTCAAGCCAAGAAACGAGCTGCCCATATCGCCTTTATGAGGCGGCCACATACGCCCTTCGTCGCCGCCGTGATTTTCAACTTTTATAACCTCCGCACCGAGTAAGGAAAGCAATTCGCAGCAGTACGGGCCAGCGAGTACTCGTGAGCAATCTACTACTTTGATCCCAGCCAGAGGGGCTTTGTTGTCAGCCATAAGATATCCAATAAAATTCGTATTTATGCCGCTGTTACCACGACACGGTCCGCTCATGAGTCCGAGCGAGCTTAGATCGGAGATTAGAAAAATGCGTTATTCTCAGTCGCGCATTATAGTCCGCAAATTGTCGACGAGGTTGATAAGCAATGCCAAAAATAATCGGGATGAGCGCGTTAACCTTAGCGACTCATGATATGGCGCGTGCCGTGGAGTTTTATTTGGCGCTCGGTTTCGAGCTCAAATATGGTGGACCAGACGCCGCATTCACGTCGTTTCACTTCGGCAATCAATTTCTCAATCTCACTGCCCAGCCGGCAGATCGACAATGGTCGTGGTGGGGGAGGATGATTTTCACCGTTGACGATGTGGATGATTTTCACGCGAACGCCATCAAGCATGGTTTTGCGCCGGAGGCGCCGCCGAGGAATGCCGAATGGGGCGAGCGATATTTTCACATTACTGATCCGGATGGCCACGAGCTCAGTTTTTCTGTGTTCTTGAGCGGTGAGAGTTGAGTCCTGACGTCGTTCTCTTTTGCGCTATCGCACTGGCGACGGGCGCAGCTGTTGGTATTCTTGCGGGTCTGTTGGGTATTGGCGGCGGTCTGGTTTTAGTCCCCGTGCTTTTCGAGCTCATGCTACGCCTGGGCGCGGATGAGAGCACGGCGGTGCGTAGCGCGGTTGGAACTTCGTTGGCCAGCGTCGTCGCGACTGGGCTGCGATCGGCTCTCAGCCATCACCGGCGCGGTTCATTAGATCGAGGGCTTGTATTGTCGTGGGCACCGGCCATCGTAGTCGGATCGTTAATCGGTGCCGAGTTCGCGACCCGCGTCGATGCTGCAATCTTGCTTAAGGCGTTCGCTATTGTGACGGTACTGCTGGCGCTAAATATGGCGTTTGGGCGCTCAAGTTGGCGGCTTGGTGACCGTCCTGGGAGGCGCCCCTGGCGCTATGCGGGCGGCGGAATCGTTGGTTTTGTCGCAGCAATGCTGGGCTTAGGCGTCGCCGGCCTCGGCGTCCCTCTCATGACCTTGTTTAACGCCCCCGTGAGATCAGCCGTTGCCGCAGCGGCGCTACTGGGCGCGCTGGCTGCATTTCCAGCTAGCGTGCGCTTCGCCATGGCAGGCTGGAATCTTCCAGACCTAGCGCCCTGGTCGTTGGGCTACGTGAATTTACTCGGAATCGTCCTGATTGTGCCGATCGCTATGCTGCTGACGCCGTTGGGTGTCGCCTGGTCGCACAGTGTGAGCCAAACCGTATTGCGGCGAATTTTCGCTGGTTTTCTCACCATCAATGCCATTCGCATGTTGTTATTGTAAGATTTCGCGATTCGTCATTTAAGGTCGAAGTGCATTGCGACCTCGAGCGCAAGATAATTCGACGAGAGAGGGTTTAGGACATGAGAAGAACAATGTTGGCGACAATTTTATTGTTGTCCGTAGTGAGTAGCGGTAGCGTGTCAGCTGCAGATGATGAGCCCCGCAAGCATCTTGATTGCAGCGATCCGCTAAAAGCCGCACCAGCGGCCGTAAAGGGCGCGCTAGGCCATCTGTACCACAAAGAAGCATCGATCGAGAAGTTAGTCGAGGCGCATGCCGCGCTCAATAGCCTCGTTTCAGATGCAACAAATTGTCGGCTCAATGCACAGTCTGCCGCTAGGGGCTCCGATGGAACCTTGGTGCGCGAATGGATTTCTTTGCACGACTGGATCAATCGACTGGCAGATTTCGTCTACCTGAAGTCTATCGGTCGCGGCAGAGCGAATTGGGAAATCGAATACGCTGATTTTGCGAAATTGTACGAGTTCGAAGCCTAACAAGACTTGTATCCATGAGTGATCGCAAGGCGTCCAGCAAAAACTCGCAATTATGAATCGCAATCTTATTAAGAGCATATCCGCGACACTTGAATTCGTGGTCATTGGTGTCGCGTTGCTCGCGTTGGTTTATCGAGCAAGCATCTACTGGTTATTGCCGCCTGCCGTTGATGATACATTTGGGCTCGGCGACATTATTGACTTCGGCTTGGGCCTATTACTGTTTTTCGTCAGTCTATTGTGTGC
>JBLFWZ010000232.1:0-7336 GCA_047611905.1 Gammaproteobacteria bacterium
TGCAAATTTCGTCAGCACTTCGTTTCATCCAATTATCTATCGTGCAAAAAAAAGGCCGCAGTTTCGGTTGTAACTGCGGCCTCTTGGAGTTCCATCTCTGAACTAAATTGTGTTCAGCTACGACGAATTTTCCAGGCGGCACGCAAACGTTTCCGCAACGCGAGGCGGTTGCGACGTACGGTGAGTTGGCTAGAAATTTTGATCAGGCGAGTCATGGCGGCGCATTCTCAAGCGCGCGAAGGTTGAAGTCAAGCGGGGCATCATCTGATCGCGCTCGGATGCGAACTGTAGCCGCTTAGTCTTCGATCGCTTAGTCGTTTATTTCGCTCGGTGTTCCACGACTAAATCGTATGCCGCGCGAATTTCTTGGGTTTTCTCGGTGGCAAGTTTTAGCATCTCTTCAGGTAAACCTTTTGCGATCAATTTATCGGGATGGTGTTGGCTCATTAACCGCCGATAGGCTTTCTTGACCATTGCATCATCATCAGTAGGCTGTACGCCAAGAACAGCGTACGCATTTGAGAGGAGCTCCGCCGGCGGGGGGCGATCTTGCCCCGCGTCTCCGGTGAAAAAGCGTTGCGCCCGAACCATTGCTTCGAGCTGCTGATAATGTGCGTCTGAGAAGCCGAGTTCGCGACTGATTTTCTGAATCATCGCAGCTTCATCCGGATGAAAGACGCCGTCTGCGTAGGCCGCGTGCAATAGGATTTCGAGGAACATTTGCAGCAAGGTCGTGCGACGATGGCACTCGGCTTTGAATTGCTTCATCACCGCGTCGAGGTCGAAACTGGATTCTTTGCCTTGATTAAATAAATCCATGGCAATTTTGGTTTGCGCGGGATTCAATGACATTTGTGCCATCACGGAGCGCGCGATCGCAATCTCGTCCTCGCTAACGCGCCCATCTGCTTTCGCGACATGACCCATCACGGAAAACGTCGCGGCGAAGAACGCGCTTTGAATGCGCTCTTGGTTCGGGCCAGCCCCGAACGGTGACGCCTCGGCGGTGATCTGAACGCCCCGATCGAAATTATGGCCGACCGCAGCTCCGAGCATGGCGCCCAGCGGGCCGCCGAGCATGAAGCCGAACGTACCGCCGATCAGTTTTCCCCACCAACTCATCTAATTGTTACTCCTGTGTTGAATGTCATGATAGTCATTTAGATGACCGCGCAAAGTTGCGGAAATGCAATTAGCAATAGCGTGAGGGCCAACATGATAAGCGTAAATGGCAGCGCCCCGATGAATATGTCGTTCAAACTAATGGACGGGTCTTCGAGCGAGGCTTTTATTGCATAGGCGCTCAGCCCAAGTGGTGGCGTCAGCAGTCCTATTTCTACCCCGATGACCGTGACAACGCCAAACCAAATCAGATCGCCGCCCAAGGCTTGAATCGTTGGCAATGCGAGTGGCACCATAATCAAAATGATCGAGGTAGAGTCCAGCACCATGCCGAGCATCACAAGCATAGCCAAATAAGCCAAGACGTAATTGCTTAGATTCAGATCAGCATTCGTGATTTGTTCGCTTAGCGATGCAGGAATGCCGGATAAGGTGAGCATTAATGCGAAAGCGCTTGCGCACAGGATTAGAAATAAAATTGATGCCGAACTTGCCGCGGCTTCGACGGCAAGCACCATCAGAGAACGCACGGTAATGCGTCGCATCGCGAGTGCAATCAAGCTTGCCGCGACCGATCCAATTGCGCCTGCTTCCGTTGGGGTGAAGACGCCGCCGTAGATGCCGCCGAGCACAATAATGATCAACGCTGCGATTGGCAGCATTTTTTGGAACGCGCGCGATCCATTAATGGTTTGTTGAGGTTGCGCGCTGGCTAGCGGGGACATCGCAAACCGGGGTCTAAACGTGGCAACGAGGATCACCCCGATCGAGAACGCACTCGCGAGCAGTAAGCCAGGCACGATGGCGGCGAGGAACAGCTTGTTGATCGAAACTTCTGCGACTAAGCCATAGACGATCAGTAATAAACTGGGTGGAATGAGCATGCCGAGAACGGATGAACCCGCGACCAAACCGACAGAGAATCTCGGCGTAAACCCAGACTCGATGAGAGGCGGCACTGCGATCCGACTGAAGATCGTGGCCGAAGCGATCGAAATTCCCGTAATAGCTGCAAATATCGCGTTCGCTGAGACGGTTGCTACACCCAGCCCGCCGTTAATGCGGCGTAATAACCAATGAGCCGCTTGCAGAGAATCACGGCCGATATCGGCTGCGCCGACAATTAGACCCATCAATACGAATAGTGGTACGGCTGCGAAAACGTAATCCGCAACGGCGCCGTCGGCGACCAGCGCTAGCGCTTGAACAGCTACAACGGCACTGCCTTTGATGAGTGCAATGCCGATCGCCGCGGCCATGGCCAGCGCAAACGCGACCGGCATGCCGAGGTAAATTAGCGCGAAAATCAGTATGCACGCCCCAATTCCCGCCTGAGTGCGATCATCGATACCGGTTAGAAAAAGTAACATCAGGGTGGCCGCGATCGCGCCAAATGTGATCAGCAATAAGCGCAGCGGATGGGGTGCGTCGCTGTTTACTTGTAGCATCCGGCGACCAACAACGGCAGCCGCAGTCGCGCTAAGCACCGCAAGCAAACCGGAACCGACCACTACGGCCAGTTTTGCCGGCCACACCGGTACGGTAAAATCACCTTGCACACCAAGAAATTCTCCGGTGTTGATCGCGAACATCAAGCCTTCGGCAGCAGGGATCGCAATCATGGTTGCGACTAACGCACCGCTTAAGTGAAAGAAACAGGCAAGAACCGCTCCGCTGGCTGGCCAGCGCCTAGTGAGAGCGGCGGAAAGCATGTCCGAGCGGATCATTTTGTCCGCAACGAAAAGATGGCCAAGGGCGAGAAACACGACGGCCGGAATGACGACCGCAACCAGCTCCGGTACACCGCGAATAGGAAAACTAAATACGCTACGTGCTAGAACGTCCGCCGTGATCAGCGCCACGATCATTGCGGTCAAGCTCGCAGAGCAGATAAGCAACAAACGGCTGAGTGTGGCTAACATTTCGGTTATCTGAATATCGCCTGACACGGGATCCTTGACGCTGCCCTTAGGCACAACTTACTCCTCATTCGTAACGATCCCATTCGCGTTGTGGTTGTATTCCTGCTTCGCGTACGCCATCCATCAACAGCTGTAACATACGCCCCGCAGGGAGCCCGTTGCTTTCGTGTCGCGTCACCCACTGCTCGCCGTACTCGGGTAGACCGTCGATCCATTTCTGTTTTTCGTCTGGGCTCAGCCGATTAAGCGTCGCGCCTTCAGTGAGCATCGTGGCGAGTGCGCTTTCGTAGCGTCGGGTCGTCGCCTCGGCGGCCTTTTCACTGTAGTCATCACCTAGTTCGGCAAGGATTTCTTGCTCGGCTTGTGAGAGCCGCTGCCAAGATTCCAAGTTGATGCTAATGGCGCCCGTTATTTGTGCGCCGATGCCGACTAGGGTGATGTACGGCGCCACCTCGTGGATTCGGTAAGGATGCGCGCCGGTCAGAATCGACACCGTACCGTCGGCGACGCCAGTTTTGAGCTGCGTGTAGTAGGTACTCAGCGCGCCGTTCACGGGAACCGCACCGGTGCCTTGCAACCACACCGCGGAGGGACCAGGTGCAAGTAGCTTGCGCCCTTTTAAATCGGCTAAGGAATTGACCGGAAATTTTGTTAGCAAATGGTAAGTATCAATCCCCGTCGCACCCAGATAAATCTGATTATGCTTAAGCCAGGCTTCACGTGCCGCAGGTAAGACACGATGAATGTAGTTGTAGACTCGGACCAACACACCAAGATTGTCGGTAATGAATGGTAAGTGATAAGTGATGTTTTGCAGTGGCATTTTTGCCGGTTCCCACAGCGTACCGACCCAACCAACGTCGGTCAGGCCAATTTCCGTCACCTCTAAGCCGTTGTGCCATTTCGACAGCGCGCCGCCGTAGATTTCGATCCACTGATAGGTCTGCGAGTTCGGCAGGAGTTTTGTTCTGCGGGTGAATTCTGGGACGAAGTAATGTTTGAGCGTGTGCACCCAAGGAGTTGCGATCGAGTGAGTTGCCGAAATCGTTAATTCGATAGGCGGCGATTCCTGCGCCATGGTCGCGGATCCTAGCGTGTACACGAACGCCGCGATTAACGCAGAATACTTATTCGGCACAGGGTCTCCGGTACTGGGTTTGCAAACAATGGGTCTTGTGATGGCAAGGCCACTAGATTAACAGGTTCACCGGTCCGCTTGACTCGATCCGTGCTCACGGTCGCCGCATTAGGCGGAATCTTATTGTCCGGCCGCAGCAATGCCACATTCGAGCTAAAATAGTCCGATGTGGCAAAGACGACAATTTTTGCAATCTCTGGGTGTGCTCGGCTTGCCGTTTTGCGGTTCCTCATTGGCGTTCGAGACGAGTGAAATACCCATTGAGCGGGCTATTGCGGCAACGGGACAGCGAATTCCGGTCATAGGAATGGGTACTTGGTTAACCTTCGACTGCGCCAACGATGCGCATGCCTTGCGGATACGGGTGGAAGTGCTACGACAATTCTTTGCGCACGGTGGCGCGCTCATCGACTCCTCACCAATGTATGGAAGCTCCCAGCAGGCGCTAGGCCTTTGTCTGGGCGAGCTTGAAGACCCCAAGTTGTTTTCCGCAACCAAAGTCTGGACACGCGGGCGAGGATTTGGTGAACGTCAAATGGCCAAATCGGCACGACTGTGGGGCTTAGAATCTTTCGATCTCATGCAAGTCCACAATCTAGTCGATATCGATACGCATCTCGAAACATTGGTAGCCTGGAAGGAGGCTGCCCAGGTGAAGTACGTCGGCGCAACCACCTCACACGGTCGTCGCCATGACGATTTAGTGCGCTTAATGGAACGTGGGGTGTTGGACTTCGTGCAATTCACCTACAACATAATTGATCGCGAGGCCGAGCAGCGGCTCTTGCCAATGGCGTTGGAGCGGGGAATCGCGGTGATCGTGAATCGCCCGTTTCGAGCTAGCCGAGTGTTCGATAGAGTCCGCGGTACGAAATTACCCGCCTGGGCCGCGGATTTCGATTGCGAAAATTGGGCGCAGTTTTTTTTAAAATTTGTGGTTTCGCATCGAGCAACCACGTGCGCGATTCCAGCGACATCGCGCGTCGACCACATGATTGAAAATATGGGTGCGTTGCGCGGGCGCTTACCTGATCCCGCGATGCGCCGACGCATGACGGCGTACTTTGACCGGCTGTAATTGTGATGAACGCATAGCAGCTCGGCGGTGAATTTTAACTAGCAAAGAATTCGCGCAAATGATTGGAAAGGATTTCGGGTTGTTCTTCTGGTACCCAATGCCCAGCGTTTTCAATGATTGCACCACGCACATCGCTCGCAACCCGTTTGCAAGATTCCAACACTTCACCACGACGACCCCAGCTTTCGGCGCCGCCTAGTGCAAGAACGGGCATAGGTAATTTGAATTTCGCGACGATGGCTTCGTTTTGTGCGATGTCGATGGGGATATTCCGATAGTAATTGAATCCTGCCGCAAGTGCGCCAGGCTGCGTATAGGTGCGCAAATATTCGGTGATCGCCTCAGGGCTAATCGCATCAGGTCGTGCGCCGTAGGTGCGATAAAACCAGCCTAGATAAATATCTTCGCGCCCTTGGATCAGCGCTTCAGGTAGTTCTAGAGTTTGGTGAAAGGCATGGTGCCAGCGTTTGCCGCCTTGCGAGATATTGGCTGCACCGTCACCCGGTATCGCGACGTCGATGATCGCCAATTTGCGCACTGCCTGCGGGTGCGCGGCCGCCAGCGCGTAACTAACCGGGCCGCCCCAATCGTGTCCCACAAGATGGAACTTTGAGATCTTTAGTTCGTCATGGAGTAATTCCCACACGTCGGCGGCTAAGGTTTGCGTATCGTAGCCGTCGTGCGGTCGTGAACTATCTCCAAGGCCACGCATATCTGGTGAGACGATCGAATATTCGGGACCGAGGTAATCGATAACGTCGCGCCACTCGTACCATGTTTGTGGCCAACCATGTAGTAACACCACGGGATCACCGCGACCCGCGACGACATAATGCATGTCCATGCCTTTGAGCTTTGCAACGTGATGTTCTACTTCCGTGGAGTGATTCATAGGCTTTTTCGTCCAATGCTTGTTACGTGGAACTCATCAGCTAAGTTTCCTTGTGATTAAATCATCCCTTGGGACTGATGTCTCGGGCACTTTAATCGATTTATGTGTAACAACTTAGACTTTATATCGCGCAATAGAATCTGAGTTTTGACCTTAGTCAACAGACCATCGAACATCATCTGCGCTCCACAGCAGACCTTTCAGATAGTGCGCCATTTTCGCGGAGATCGACCATGAGCGGACTTTCGTGCACCAGTTGAGGGATAAAGCAGACATCTTTTTTCGCAACACCGGCCGCATTGCCCGCTGCAGAGATGGAAGTTGGCCCCTTTAACTCCAGCTAACGCCCGAAATCGTCCGAAATCGTCGACGGCATACGCGGGTAGTGCTCAAGATTTTTGTCGAGAATATCCCATGCGTACGAACTGTCGGTATAAATGTCCATCAATGGTTTATATCGCTCGGGCTCATCGAGACTCGCGGCTGGCAAGAACACCAACTTCGGCCGGTGCGGTTCGAGAATCCCGAGCGGCGAACCGCATTCGACGCAGAACCCGCGGTGCATGGTCTCGCCGCGTTCCGAAATTTTCGTCTGATACTTTGGCTCGCCCGTCAGAAAACGAAAAGATTCCTTCCAAACTAGCAGACACGCGACGAATCCCGCGCCACTGGCCCGCTAGCAGTCTCGGCAGTGACAGTTAATCGCCGCTGCGGGGTCACCGTCGAATTCATATCGTATGGCACCACAAGCGCAGCCGCCTGAAACAATTACGTTGTCGGACATAGACTTGCTCTCCTTGTTGCTCTGGA
Source organism: Gammaproteobacteria bacterium (assembly GCA_047611905.1). GTDB lineage: Bacteria > Pseudomonadota > Gammaproteobacteria > UBA11873. The sequence continues at coordinate 6,963 of JBLFWZ010000232.1, forward strand.
ATTTTCCACGCTAACTGGGAATAAATAAAATGTAGGGGTGCGATTTTCACGAATAACGCAGTAACTCATCCTGCGCGCCGGCGCGGCCACCTAAAACATGATGGAGGTACTCTTCGTAAGTCTCCATCCACACGCCCGTCGAACGTTCTCTGCGGGCGGCAGTATCGGTCTTGGTCGTTTTCAAATACCAGTTATTGCAGCGTAACCAAACCTCGCCACTAACGCTTTGCGTACATTTTATCGTCCACGCTTGTACTGCTTGTCTGCTTGTCTGCTTGTCTGCTTGGTTCTACTCGGCTCTGGCCAGTGTCTCGCATTTTGATGAGCAGGTCTCGTATGTATTGCGCTTATTGTTCGCACAACACAGTAATGTT
>JBLFWZ010000233.1:0-7328 GCA_047611905.1 Gammaproteobacteria bacterium
TTCTACTGCTGACCGAAAGCGATGTACTTCACCGTCTGACGCGAGACGCAGTAGCGGCAACATGATTGATTGATAGTCTGGAATTGCCACGGAATCTCCTTGATGCCTAACGTTGGGATAACCTGCGGATTACAGCGCACTTTGGAGGTGTGAAAATACCGGCACTCCGGAAAAGTGCGCTGTAAGCTGTCAGGTTGATCCCTTTGTTAGCCATAATTTTCTCGGTCTTACGCTCGCCTGTTATGATGATAGTCGTAGCGTATGTGTATTGTCTTAGGAAGTTTCGGTTTCACAGCAGTAACGTTGTCCCATATTTCCTGCAGCGGTTTGTTTGTATAGGACTCGCGTGAATAGTGAATGTGTGGTCCGTGAAGCCAATGGTTTCTGTCGTTGGTCAAATCTCTCTGATCGAAGTAGAACAAATGCCATTGCTTGTGCGACGGCATATAAAAAAGATGCGCTGAAAATTGCCGACGATCCTTGAAGATCTGAGTTACTTTATTCATCGTTTTCTTCGCGCGTTTATTCAGCGGGCCAACTCCGCTAGTACCCAGCGCGTTTAGATCATCCGGCGTTGGGTGCAGGTGTTCCGGTGTGTATTCAACGAAATGGCAATTGTATAAGTACGGTTTCATTCCATTAATACGGCCCGCCAAAATAATGTCCGTGAACGCCTCAGAGCTGACCATGAGTTTTCGACAGTACTTTTCTACTTCTCGTTTCGTTGCGAGGTTAAGAAGCCGCAGAAGTGCTTCCGTTTGTTCTCGGTTTGCGGTCACACGAATTATGGCTAACAGTTGTATCAACGTCACTGCGACGTAATATCCGCGACGGTTGATTTTTTTTACGATGTTCAGACCGTAAGCCGTTAATCCCTTTTAATCAATCAGTTACGCGATTTCAGACGAAAATCTCGATCTGACAATTGCGTCGCGGCGACGTATATATCGGATCGGCGAAGGACGCATAAGTTACTAATTATAAAGATAAATCTAAGATTTGGAAAAAATAGTCCGTCGCGGCGACGCTTTTTCCACGGCGTTGGATACGAAAGCGGGCTTGTTTCGGATTCTGCTGGAGTGTTACGGAGGTCCTACGCAGCGCAAGCTCGATTTAGGGAATCTTTGGCAATCGGGTTCTGGGGGCCGTTGGCACTGGCCCAACATAAGCGCAGCGAATGTCTACCTTGAGGATAAACCACCCTTTGGTCTCGTCGACATTATGCGTCTAAGCCGTAAAAGCGTACCGCGTTGCCACCCATGACGAGTTGCTGATCGGCTTTTGGTAACACCGCTAAGTGCTGCCGCATCTCGGCAACCACGCCCATCGATGCATCGATATGAGGGTAGTCAGATGCCCATACGAAATACTCCGCCCCTACATGCCGCACGATTTCCGCGGTCATCGATTCATCCGGATCCGCAGACACTAAGCATTGGCGACGAAAGTAATCACTTGGTTTCATTTTCAGGCGCGTAACGGAACGAATAACTTCGTACTTGTGGTCGAGACGATCGAGCCACGCAGAGATCCAGTTAGCGCCGGTCTCTAGCACGGCGATTTTGAGATCGGGGAATCGTTCTAACACACCGGCAGACAATACCTCGGTAAAGGCGCCCATTACATCGATCGCGAGAAACGCGAAATTGAGTAGGCCGAAGCTAACGCCTCCGCCATTGTAAGGATCTACGTAGGTCGTGGTCGCTTGATCACGCACGACAACATGGAAGGCAATCGGCAATCCTCGCTCTGCCGCCGCCGCCCAGAACGGATCATAGTAGTGATCGTCAAATCGCTTGTGTCCTCGAGCGAACAAATCCGGAGAAATGTACACGCCCTTGCATCCTGCCGCATGGGCACGCTGCAATTCTGTCACCGCGAGTTCAATGTCGAGCAAGTTGATGTGTGCCACCGGCACGAGTCGCTTCGGTGCCGCGCTGCAAAAATCCACTAACCAGCGGTTGTATGCTTCTGTGTATGCATGAGCTAACTTGGGATCACAGACGTGTCCTTCCCAGCAGATGCCAATCGTCGGGTAGAGCAAAGCAATATCAATACCTTCAGCATCCATCACTTCTAGGCGCGCAGCCGGTTCATAGCCGCCCAGCGGGCAGCCATCCTCGTAGGAGTACCGCCCCGGACGCAAAATTTCGTTTGGGTCCATGTCTACGCCACCTAAGGTCGCAAGCCGGTTTCGCGCCACTTCGAGAGGTTTGCCGTCGAACAACAACACTTCGTCACCCGCTTGGTCGCGTTCGATGCGGATCGCGCGATCCCGATATTTCGATGGCAGGTAATTAATCCACGTGTCACGCGGCTCAAGCACGTGTCCATCTGCATCGACGGTAGGTATGTTCGGCAAAATGTCTTCCATCGAAGTGTCCTCATCAGTCTCGGGTACGACGTACAGGTTTCTTTCGAACTCAGTTCCGAGCGCGTAGCATAGACTTAGCCCGCGGCGCAGTGCGCCAGAAGATACACGAGATTTCGGCGTGTGCAACGCCTGCGGTCGACGTCCGAACGCGATCTCTGCGAGCGTGCCTTTGTATTTGATATCGGAGTAGCAAGACATGACCGACCAGGATCTTTGTTTCTCGACTATCGGCGAACTTTCAACTCTTATCGCGAGTCGCGAGGTGTCACCGATAGAATTAACGACGGCGTTCGTCGATCGCATCGAACAACTTGAACCGCACTTGAATGCGTTCATAGCAGTGTGTGCCGAACGCGCTTTAACTGAAGCCCGAACAGCAGAACGAGAAATCATGAGTAGCGGCCCGCGTTCACCGCTTCACGGGATCCCTTTGGCCGTCAAGGACATTGCTGATGTCAAAGAACTGCCCACGACTTGCGGATCCGCCGTGCTCGCAAATAATGTTCCAGACGGAGATGCCACGGTCGTACAACGTCTCGAATCTGCTGGCGCGATCCTACTTGGTAAGTTGAACATGAATGAGTTCGCCACGCTTGTGCCGAGCGAGCACTTTGGTCCGACGATCAACCCTTGGTCTACGGCACATTCGCCCGGCGGATCGAGTAGCGGTTCGGGAGTGGCCGTAGCGGCAGGATTGTGCGCTGCTGCGCTAGGCACCGACACGGGTGGATCGATTCGGATCCCGTCCACTTTTTGCAGTATTACTGGGCTGAAAGCAACGTTTGGCAGAATCAGCGTGAGCGGCGTAGTACCGTTGGCTTGGTCTCTCGATCATATTGGGCCGATGACCCGCTCGGCTCGCGACGCTTCATTACTTCTAGATTGTCTCGCGGGTTATGACCCGACCGATCTCGCGTCTAAGAATATCCCGCTCAGCTCTGCTTCAAACCTACAATCTGATTTGATCGACGATCTGTCTGATTTGAAGATTGCCGTGGCCACGAATTTCTTTACCGAAATGACAGACCCAGAAGTGCAAAGCGCTATGCATCAAGCGCTCGACGTTCTACGCGATCGCGGCGCAAAGCTTGAAGAAATTGAACTGCCCGATCTGTCGCGGGCTTGGCAGATTGCTGATGCGATCATTCAGGCAGAAGCGACTAGCTGGCATGCACAACACCTAGCCCAACGCGCCGATAAATATGGGCCGAAAGTGCGTAAGTATTTGCAACGCGGGCAAGCAATCACGGCACAGGACTACGTTAACGCGCGCGGTGCGAAAGCTCGACTAAAGCGCGACATCTTAGATACACTCGATGGGTATCACGCGTTAATCACGCCTGGCTCGCTGATCCCCGCGCCGCCGCTCGACGCACGGACTGTTTCGATTAACCATCGGGACGTCAGTGTGCTGCCGGCCATTGTTAGTGCGACTTGCCCATTTAATCTTACCGGCCAGCCAGTATTAGCCATCCCCTGTGGTCTGTCTCAAGCGGGACTACCGCTCGGCATACAAATCGTCGCCCCACCATGGCAAGAACCGTGCGCTTTACGCATCGGTCAGTCGTTCCAGTCGGTAACGAATTGGCATCTCAGCAGGCCCAATATTGGACATATCCACAACGATAATTAATCCTCGGCAAGCGGCTCATCGCGGACCAATAGGTAGCGCTATTGGGCGCATCGGCGACCCGGTCGCACCGCGGATTTTGATTGGTGCAGCGATCAGTGCGAACTCGTAGATCTTGTCTTGCGCGAGGTCTTCCAACCACACGAGTTCTACCAAACACACGCCAGCTTCTGCGAACGCGTAGGCATGCACCGGCGCTCCAGTGACCGGGATGCGCTCCACCGCAATATTATCCGCGCCAATGAGCACCGCACCGTTTTCGACTAACCATTTAGCCGCCGCGATGCCAATACCTGGCTCGCGCGGCACAAATAAATCACGCTTTGGCCAATGCCGCATACGACCTGTGCGGATGAACACCGCATCTCCGTCTTCGATCGACACGGCTTGCCGTTTGAGCGTAGCGATGAGATCGTCGACCGTAATTTCGTACGAATCCGCCAACACATCGCGGCCTTTTTGCGTAGCAACGTCAATTAGCACGCCGCGCGTGATGATCGCCGGGATCTTATCGGCTCCCGCGACCCGCCAGCCCTTATTGCCAAGATGCTCCGTGCTTGAGTATTGATTAAAAATCTTGTCGCCATAGCCGGCATGATTAAGCGCGTCAATATGCGTGCCTGTGTGATTCGACATGATCACCGCATCGTCATAGAGCGCGAAATCGCCTTCAACATCTCCCGGCGAGAGTCCTTCGACGACGAGACCTTCGGGCGTATGCGTCATCCACATGTGAAAATCGGGATCGCCCATGCCGAGATCGACGAGGCCCGGCATACCCGGGAACGTGTCGACGCTGAGATCGTAGACTTTGCCACTCGTAATCCGTGACAAGATCTGTAATCGACTCGCGTCATTGAGACGATTAAGCGCTCCCACTTCATCTTTTTCCCCAAAATCGCTTTTGGGGATCTCCGCTGCAAGACTGCCGATCGGCAGCGACAAGATCGCGCCAGCGATAACCCTCACAATAAAATAACGCATCGCCCACCCCTCGCCAGAATGAAAGTTTCAATGATGGTATTAATCAATTTATGTGGCACCCAGTTCGGCCACAGGTATGAAGACATCGAACGTCGCTCCTTGTTCGCTCGGTACTAGCTCGATGGTACCTCGATAAGCTTTGAGCAATGATTGTACTAGTGCGAGTCCGAGACAGGTGCCGCCGTTTGCCCGCGCCGTAGTAAAAAACGGCTGAAAAATATTTTCGCGATTGCCAAATGAAACACCCGCACCATTATCCGCAATCGTGATTCGCACATAGTCGCCACCATCTCTACGTAAGGACTCTGCCGTAATGCGCACTTCGCGGTCGCTACCAGCATGGTGCACAACGTTCTCGAGCAGATTTGAGATCACCGTGCCCAGCGTTTCTTCATCCATCGCGACCACCACCGGTGTCGGCGACGGAGTGAATTCGATACTTAATCCGCGCGCACGATATCGCTGGAGGCACGATTCAATTGATGTCATTAGTTCGCTCGATCCGCTCGGGTCGAGAATCGCTTCAGCTTTTGCGAGGTCAAGATAGCTGCGCAGCAAATGTTCCAGTCTTTTCAAATCGTCTTCCAAATTGTTTAGAAACCGCAAACGCTGCTCGGTGCTCGTCGAATCACCGTGATCGCGCATGAGTTCAATGCTGCCAAGCATGGACGTTAGCGGTGTCTTAAATTCGTGCGAGATGTGGTGCACGCTGCGCTGAATTGCATTCGCACGCTCTTCCAGTGTATTTGCCATTTTCGCAAGCGCTTCAGACAACACGGCGATGTCTGCCGTCACCGGTTTCGATAACGGGATCACCGCACCGCGCTCGCCGCGTATTGCGCGACCACTTTGCTCAATGAGCGCCGCGATGGGACGACGGATCGTAATCGAGGTAAACAGCGACATGGCAAATACGATTGCGAGTAAAGCGAGAGCGCTCGTTAGCAGCAACCCGCGTTGGGCATAGATCGCTTTGCTAATATCAAGCGGCGTTCGGGAAAGCATGACGGCACCGAGTAAGTGTCGATCGTGAACGATGGGCATGGTGACGAAGACTCTAACGTTCGCACCTCGACTCATCGATGACAGCGGCGGCGTTGGTTCGTCGGATATCCTACGTCGCAGCGTACTCACCATCTCGCCGTTCAGCGCGCGCTCGATTTCTTGAAGGTGCGCCAGAGAAAGACCAGTGTCTTCGCCGGTCGAACCAATCACCGTGCCGTGAGGGTCTACAACGCGCATTGCGGCAAGAGTTGTACGTTGCGCTTCGTTTAATATCTTCGTTAGCCTGGTGCCAACCGCGATTGCTAAAGCATTGGCGCGACGCTCCCTGCGTACGCCATCTGGCGGGCGTGGCAACACAACATCCGTCGCTAGATCTAGTTGGGCCGAACGAAAGGCCCACGGACGACTATCTGGCGCTTGCGCCTGACTAGTGGAAGCAAAATCAATTCCGACGTCCGCCAAACTTAACCGTGTACGTTGCCGGTCGATCGCCGTTAATAAATTGTTGCGATAGCTAGCCGCAATAAACGCGGCTTGCGCAATGAGTGCAGATTCAGTTTCTCTAACGAGCGCGCTTTCATAAACCCTAAGCGACCATATTCCTCCAAGCGGGAGCAACAGCACGGTCCGATTAACGAACAGTAGAACGGTGCGTAAGCTAGGTCGCTTCACTCGTTGTACCGCTTCGGTCCTAGCAAGTGCCCAGGCGGTAACCTAAACCGTGAACAGTCGCGATGGGATCCACATTAAAACGCGCGAACTTAGCCCTAACGCGGCGCACATGGCTATCGATAGTTCGGTCGGATACAACGTTGTGGTAGCTGTAGGCACCATCCATAAGTTGTTCGCGACTACACACTTTTCCGGGCCTGCTTAACAAGCTCCGCAGGATGCCGAGTTCCGTCGCTGTCAGAACGATTTCTTCGTTCGCCCATTTTGCTTTGCATTGATCGAGATCGATGCTCAAACGACCATGCTGCGCTGTCGCTGGCGCCGAGCTGTTCGGTTCTCTGGCGGATTCAATTCTGCGCAACACGGCGCGAATACGCGCGACTATCTCGCGTGGACTAAACGGTTTAGAGAGATAATCGTCGCCACCAATCTCGAGGCCAATTATGCGGTCGATCTCATCGTCTCTGGCCGACAAGAAAACGATTGGCACATTCGAATCGCGACGGATCGCACGACAAACATCCGTACCCTCTATTTCGGGAAGCATCACGTCGAGTACGATTAAATCGAAGGGCTGCTCGGCAAACACATTCAAGGCTTGCTACCCGTCGCATGCCTCTACACTTTCCATGCCAGCTTGATTCAAAGCGAAGCAGACGACTT
>JBLFWZ010000234.1:0-7282 GCA_047611905.1 Gammaproteobacteria bacterium
TACATCCTCAGGCTTGGTAATTGATGACTTGCAATCTAATAGAACTAAAAGAAAGTAATCGAATCTTGTTCGCACTGTTATCGCTTCTAGTTCTAGGCGTTTTGCCTACGTCTGCAGTCGCGCTCGATTTGCTTCCTTCAATCTTTAAAAGAACTGATATCAGCCGGGATATTTGGAAGCAACAAGAACAACACGTGTCCCTAGCGCCGCAGAATGTCAACGACGGGCCACGTTATCGGCCGAATCAGCACCCTGCCATATTACAAGTTACGGATGTGCGCGATGCGCTCAGGTCGCTTGAATTGTGGGTTGAAGGTGGGTTGTTTCGAAACGAAGCGGCCGTTCCAGTTCTAACGTCCGGCCAAGTTACATCATTATCTCGTTATTTGGTTGAAGGCCTAGCCCAGGCAAAACCGAACGAAGATGTTGTTTTTGTCGTCAAAGGCTACGCTAAGGTTGTCATGGATATTGCAAAAGAGAAAATGTGGACGGCGGGACGCATTTTTTACCAAGACGACAAACTCAACATTATTATCGGAACATTTCAGGTAAAAAAGGATCGCGGCGTTCGTCAGGCTGAAGGTGCGCATGGCGTGCTGAACAACTACGCTGACGTGCATTTTAATCATGGCGATCGTAAGGGCAGCGCGAAAATGCCCGGCCGCATCGTCACCACAGCAGGGGTGAGCTTGAATACCAAGCATAACCGCGAGCGTCCCGATTGGGTCCAGATTGATGTTTTCGCTGCTGCCGAAGGTTATCGCGACTCGTTAATTCCCGATGTTGAGAAAAAGCGCGATAGGAAGGTCAAGCAAGAAGCCGCAAAACTCACTGTCGAAAGACGCCAAATGCGCGAAGAAATGGCTCGATTACGCAAGCAACTCGATAGCATTAAATCTGGAGGGCGTAAAGTTCAGGGACTCGAAGATCGCTTGGCAACGCTAAAAGAATTGAAGGACAAAGAATTAATATCGGACGATGAATTTCGCAATCGTCGCCAGGCAATACTTGAAGAAATCTAGTTTTGTGTGTCGGATTCGCGCATAGCGAATCATTAAGTGTAAGTAACCCAGGGATTGTTGAGCTTTTATATTCGTACCTGCCGGGCCTATTTTTGCGTTCAGCAAGGCAGATGGAGTGCGGTGTAGTTACACTGCATAAGCGACCGATTCGGGTGACGCATGAAAAAGCGTCACGCGGCGCAGCTCGGCGCTTATTTGAAATAGCCGAACTTCGCTTCTCGATTGACGCTTTTTCAGACGTCACAGGTACGAATATGAAAGATCAACAGCCCCTAGTATCTGTCATTCGCCGATCTCGGCTCGACGAAGCGTGATGTTGAAAATCACTTTGAGAATTAGCTGACGCAATCATCTGTACTGGATACTTAATTTAGCCCATGCGATCCGTCTATCCCGCCACGAAATCCAGCCGCAGTGAATTCATTGACGTCGGCGACGGGCATCAAATCTATATCGAACAAGGTGGTGATGCCAATGGAATTCCCGTGGTATTCCTTCACGGCGGTCCGGGAGCCGGCTGTAAATCCAGTCACCGACAGTTTTTTGCGCCGGACAAGTACCGGAGCGTCTTGGTGGATCAACGCGGTGCCGGACGATCGACACCCTATGGCGGCACCGACGCAAATTCGACACAACATTTGGCCGCGGATCTCGAACAGATCCGTACCTACCTTGGCATAGACAAGTGGGTGTTATTCGGAGGTTCTTGGGGCGCAGCACTAGCTTTGTATTACGCGCAGACTTACCCGGAGCGAGTGCTTGGAATGGTGTTGAGAGGCACCTTTCTCGCGCGTTCTAGAGACGTTGATTGGTTTTTCACAGAAGGGGCGAGCCGTCTGCTACCGCGCGGCTGGGATGCTTTTAAACAGGTTGTCGGAGATCCGCCTGACATGGCAACCTTCTTGTACGATTCGGTCTTTGGCGACGATAGTGGCGCGGCCGAGAGGGTCGCGCGCGCCTGGGCGCAATGGTCCGGCGAGGTTGTCTGTTACGCCATCGATAATGTTGGAGCGCAAGGCAGCGAGGCATTGTCGAGTGTCATGGCGAAGGCGCGCTTGGAATTTCATTACGCGAAAAATGCCTATTTCATTCGCGAAAATCAATTACTCGAAGACGCGGATAAATTGCCAGATGTGCCCGTTATGATCGTGCACGGGCAACGCGATCTCACCTGTACTCCTGATGCCGCCTGGGCCCTGCATAAAGCAATTCCTGACTCGACCTTGCGGATCCTGCGTACCGCCGGCCATTTATCGAGCGAGTCGCTAATGACCGAAGCTTTATTAGACGCGGCTGACGAAATGGTCGAATTACTGACACCTCGACGGGACATCTAACTGATTGGCGAGCGATAGAAATGACATCGGTACCCGCAGCTGTCCCGCACCCCAAGATAATGGGGATCCTGAACGTCACACCAGATAGTTTCTCGGACGGCGGAAAATACATCGATCGGCACACGGCGATAGAACGCGGCCTGCGAATGGTCGATGAAGGTGCGTCAATTATTGACGTTGGCGGAGAGTCTAGTAGACCGGGATCCAATTCGGTACCCGCACGTATCCAAATAGAAAGGGTCGTGCCTGTTATCGAGAACTTGAAGATTACACTTGGAGACCGAGTCGAACTAAGCGTAGATTCTAGCGACCCGGAAGTTGCAGCGCGGGCGCTCGCGGCGGGCGCTACTATCATAAACGACATTTCTGCGGGCCAGCACAGCGAGATGCTGGACCTTGCTGCCGAAAAGGGCGCAAGCATCGTACTAATGCACATGCAAGGCAGTCCAGCGACAATGCAGCAGCGACCCCACTACGACGACGTTGTGAAAGAAATTTGCGATTTTCTCGCGGACAGAATCCAAAGAGCCTATAGCGCCGGGGTTAGTGCGGCCAGAGTGATCATCGATCCGGGAATTGGCTTTGGTAAATCAACGGAACACAACCTACACATACTTCGAGAATTGCGGCAGATTGTTGAACTAGGCAGGCCCGTTTTGCTTGGTACCAGTAGAAAAAGATTTTTAAGCTCGATTTGCCAAGAAACCACTTTTGAACGACTGGTCGGGGGAACTTGTGCGACGAGCGTTCTGGGCGCTTTGGCGGGCGCATCGATTTTCCGGGTTCATGATGTCCGCGAGAACCGTCAAGCAATCGACGTGGTACTAGCAACGCTGAATGGTCGGATCTCATCGCACGATGTTCGTCGCATTTGACTCGGTGTTGCAAACCCTTCGAGCGACAAAACAATTTCTCCTGAATGGCATAGCGATGGCATTGCTGCACACAAAGCTGGTGTTGTAGCGTGTTATTGCGTAGGACATCGCGCTCCCGCAATTTCATCGTGAGTACGGCTGCGCGCGAGGTATTCAAGATACCTAGGCGCATCAATGTTGGTTTACAGTTATCTCTCGGCACTTTCAGATTTGAATGCGAGAAAAGGAATATTTCATGGGAAAAGGGAGCAAGTCAGCGGACCAGGTTTACGACGATGCGCAGATTGAAATAATGCTGGCGGACCAGCTGCCTAACTGGTCATATCGAGCAGGGTTTATGCACCGCGCTTTTCATACGGCAGGCTGGAAAGGCACGTTGATGGTGGTCAATGCGGTCGCGCATCTTGCCGAAGCGGCCTGGCACCATCCCGATCTCAGCGTGTCCTTCGATTGCGTTAATGTGAATTTAATGACTCATGACGTAAACGGAATCACGGCGAAAGATTTTGAGCTTGCACTAAAAATTGAAGAGTTTGTGATGTGGCGGCCCGGACTAGATCGACAAAGCCCGCTTGAGGGCACGCCGAATGATCCGCGATTCAAATACTTAGTTTATGAGGAGAAATAACAACAAGTTCGGGCGCCACCGGCGTTGTGGTCGCAGATTTTTTTGGGCAGCTAATGCCATTGGATAGCGCATCGATACGAACGGCTAGTCGCGCTGCCAGAGCCCCGACTTGCCGCCAGCTTTCTCGATCAAGCGTATACCGGACATAGTCATACCGCGGTCGACCGCTTTGCACATGTCGTAAATCGTTAGCAGCGTGATTTGCACGGCCGTTAAAGCTTCCATTTCGACCCCCGTTTGTCCGACGGTTTCGACTGTCGCGCGACACGAAATTTGGTTGTCCGTGTCGTTTGTCTCGCATTCGATGGCGACTTTTGTGAGCGCCAAAGGATGGCACAAGGGAATTAGGTCGGCCGTGCGTTTCGCGGCCATTATTCCAGCGATCCGTGCGACACCGATCACGTCACCTTTCTTGTGCCCGCCATTTTCGATCAACGCTAAGGTTTCGGCCTTCATCGAAATTATTCCTTCCGCAATAGCACGGCGTCTACTAGGGAGCTTGTCGCCGACGTCCACCATGTGCGCGCGACCGCTATCGTCGAAATGAGTAAAATCAGACATATTTTCTCTAAATTGTTGCCTGTTGCGATAGAATCACTTCTATTCGTAGGCGTTATCGGAGTGTTAACGAGAATTCATGAGCATCAAAGTTAAGTTATTCGCAAGTTTAGCGGAGTCGGTAGGAAGGCGCGAGGCAACATTCGATTATTCCGATGGGATGACAGTTGGTTCACTATGGGAAAGCGTTAGCAAAGAATCGTCTGCCGCGCCCACCGAAATATTAGCGGCTGTTAATATGGCGTATTGCGAGTTAGAAACCGTATTGAACGATGGTGACGAAGTGGCATTTTTCCCTCCCGTCACAGGCGGCTAAGAGATGGCTGTAAAGGTCGTCGATCAGGCTTTCGATCCATGGCGTGAGCTGCAGCGATTTCAAGACGAAAACTCGGAGCTATTGGGGAAATTCGGGGCAACGGCTGTGTTCGTCGGGACGATGCGGGATTTCAACGAGGACGAGTCGGTCCGCACGATGACCTTAGAACACTACCCCGGCATGACGGAACGGCATTTGGCAGAAATTTGCGCCGCCGCGACAAAGCGTTGGGAGCTACTCGAGTCGTTGGTCGTCCATCGAGTTGGAGATCTAGAACCCGGTGAACCCATTGTGCTCGTGGCGGTATGGTCCGCACACCGGGCGGCGGCCTTCGAGGCGAGTCGTCACATCATGGAAGATTTGAAGTCGCGCGCACCTTTTTGGAAGAAAGAGCAACTCGACGTTGGACACCGGTGGGTCACGAAAAATACAGCTGGGTTCACGCAGAAAGAATAGAACCGTCTACTCAATCACATGATTCCAAAAAACGGCTGCACGGTTACTTCTTCACCAGCCTCTACCCGGCCGCTGTCCATTGGTAGAACGACGAAGCAGTTCGCGTTCGTCATCGAGCTTAGTATTCCCGAGCCCTGATCAGATTCCGTTCCTACGGTGAGTACACCGGATTCGCTTGTGCTCAGATATCCACGTTGATATTCAGTTCTTCCGGGCCGTTTCTTCATTACATTGCCCGCGGCTGCCTTGAGTAAGAGTTGAGGTTGTTGGTTTGCGCCCATTATTTTTCGTAACGTCGGTTGGACGAATTGATAGTACGTCACCATCACAGAAACGGGGTTTCCCGGCAGCCCGAAAAAGACAGCATCGTTGATCGTGCCGAAAGCCAGCGGGCGGCCAGGTTTCATTGCGACTTTCCAAAAATGGACTTGACCGATTTCAGCTAGTATTTGCTTGATGTAATCTGCTTCACCCACCGATACGCCGCCTGACGAAATGATCACGTCGGCAGCCGCTGCCGCGTTTTGTAACGCGGTTCGGACTCGGTCTGGGTCGTCCTGGACGACGCCCAAATCAATAATTTCAACGCCTAAACGCGTCAGCATTCCGTATAGCGTGTAGCGATTGCTGTCGTGAATTTCGCCGCGCCCAAGCGTCTCTCCTACGCCGCGTAGTTCGTCCCCCGTCGACATGAACGCAACTCGGATACGCCGTCTTACCGCAACATCCGAGATACCTAATGAGGCGATGAGTCCTAAATCTGCCGGAGTGATCTCGCGGCCGGCAACCAGTACTGTCGTGCCTGCAGCAATATCTTCGCCGGCGGCGCGAACATTCTGCCCATCTTTATGGCGATCATCGACGGTGATCATTTCCTCATTTACTTCGACTTGCTCTTGCATAACCACGACATTAGTCTCAGGCGGAACTACCGCTCCAGTCATGATGCGCACGGCTTCATTCTCTTTAACGGTGCCATTGAATGGCCTTCCGGCCAACGCGACACCGACAACGCGTAGCATTTTCGTTCCCGTGTTCGGGAGGTCTTGCGTACGCACCGCGTAGCCGTCCATGGCAGAATTGATGTGTGAGGGGACATTAAATTTCGAAACAATGGGCGCCGCCAATACGCGACCAAGACTTTGCCGAACCGCTAGTGTCTCGCTGCCAGTTACGGGCACCACCCTTTTGATCATTCTTGCCAAAGCTTCGTCACAGCTTAGCGAGGCGTTGTCGTAATCGTCGTCACAGTTCGGTGCGGCGATCACGCGATTACTGTTTTCCATTTGGCTTCTCTCGGCGCATTAGCGCAGTTCTAATGTCGTTGCGGTAAAAAAATCGTTTCGTACGATTAATAATCGATAGGCACGTGCGTGCCGTTTCTCGAATTGCGCCGCCCTGAGCACTTGCCCGCGGAACCATGCCCATGGCGCAATTAATGTGGAGATTGTTGCGAGGTTCTGGCCGAAACCACAGCCTCGTTACAGTATCTAACAATGAAATCGGCAAGACATTCAACATCCGCAAGCTCGATAACCGGCACGGTACTATTGTGGTCCGCCGTCGAATCGGTCGCAATAGCGATCACGCAATCGTCATGCGGATAAAATAAGGGTCGTTCAAGCGATGTCCGCTGGATCTCGATTTTAGGATAACGTTCGTCGCGAAACCCTTCGACTAAAATTATATCTGTATCGGTAAGCTCCAATCTAGCTAAAAAATTCGTCAAATTAGCCTCTGCCAGTAGTGGGGTTTCAACTATCATGGCCCACCGTTGGTTCGACCCGACAAGGACTTGATTCGCGCCGGCTTTGCGCAACTCGTAACTGTCTTTTCCGGGGTAGTCGATATCAAAATCGTGATGCGCGTGCTTTACAATGGCCGGTCGTCTACCGAGTTCGATGAGTCGTGGAAGAAGTCGCTTAAGCAAGGTCGTCTTGCCAGTACCGCTATACGCAGCAAACCCCAAAACGGGAACTCCACGGTATAGATAAGTCTTCATCGGTGTCTGGAGGTGTTGTGTCTGTCGCGAACAAGCAGCACGTTCCGATTCCTCTAATCGCGCAACTTAATTTGCCGTCGAACTGCCA
>JBLFWZ010000235.1:0-7221 GCA_047611905.1 Gammaproteobacteria bacterium
ACGAATCAAAAAGCGGCCGAGGGGGTTAGTTTTCCTATAGTACTCTGCGTACCCTCCTCCGAATCCTCTAAATACCCACGGTTTGCGATACATTTTAGCTAGTAGGTTCAGAACAGGACTAAAATATACTGCTCCGTGTATCGAAGCATGAAAACTTAAAACATCTGAATTGCGAATTCTCGCATTTATTTCGAATACTATTCTTAACGCGCTCCAAAGTCTCCGTATCAAACCAGCACTCTTTGGAGCCGTGTCAATCGTCGTAACTACTAAATCTTCGAATTCGCCAAGCTCCTGCCCAAGCTGCCGAAATAAAACCGTGGCACCGCCTAATGGTGGTGGCAATGGTCCCACCAGCAGTAATTTTATGGGGGTAGATTCCATATTTAGTAAGGAGCTCACCATCAGCGGTATTTAATCATCTAAAACACGCTCATGTTTTGAAACCGGAAGCAATTCGTTCTATTTCTAATTTGACCATCAGGGTCACTTGAGTAAAAAAAATAAACACATACGCAGACATGACCGAGGTGTAACGGGCGGAGAACGAGTTATGGTCAAGTCTGGTGTTCAGAAACATGAATCAGGCGGCGGCCTGGTTGACCTCTGTCACCTCAATTCCATCTTTGAATTTGATCCCGATCACCAGCTTCGCCAGGCAATCAAAACCGCGTAATCGTCTCCAGTTCTTCTCCCCACATTGACCCAGCTTGAACATCACATGCAGCATGCCGTCGCGCGACAGACAGCCCTTGGACCGTTTAGTCCGATGGCGAATAGTCGTGAAGTTCGACTCAATCGGATTGCTCGTGCGAATGCTCAGCCAATGCTGTGCGGGAAAATCGTAGAAGGCCATGAGTTCTTCGTGATCTTTTTGCAGGCACAAGGTGGCCTTCGGGTACTTCGCCTCATACGTCGTGATAACTAAGTCGAACGCCGTCTCAGCATCGGCCTTCGTTTCGGCCTGCCAGATCGCATGCAGTGATTGCTTGGCCTTAGATTGCGATGATTTTGGAAAACAATTGAGAACGTTCATCATTTTCGGCTTTGGCTTCCTGCGTCGCTCTACCTCGTCCATCCATGGACTCGTGTGCATCCAACATCGCTGCTGCCTAGTCTCACCGTAGATTTCTTCCAGCGCCGCCCAGAAACCCATCGCCCCATCACCAATCGCTAACTGCGGCGCGTTCATCCCTCGAGATTTCAATTTCAACAACACCTCACGCCAGCTCTGAGTGGACTCTCGCACGCGGTCCTCAATCGCCAGAAAATGCTTCTCGCCTCGTTCATTAACCCCAATGACCACCAGCGCGCAGAGCTTCCTTTGCTCGCCCCGCAAGCCACTGTAGACACCCTCTCCCCACACCTACACCCACCGGTCACGGTCTAATCGTGCCGTGCTCCAAGCCTGATACTCTTGCCCCCAGACCTGCTTCAATCGCGAGACTGTGCTGGCCGATAGGCCCGTCGCCCCAGGGCCCACCAGTACTTGAAGCGCTTCGCCCATCTCGCCCGCCGAAACCCCTTTCAAGTACAGCCACAGCAGCGCTGCTTCCAATGTCTTGGTCTTGCGAACGTACGGCGGAACCAAGGCAGAGCGAAACGTCACTGGCTCTCCCGTCTTCGCCCGGACCTCTGGGATCTTTACGGTCACTGGGCAAATACCCGTCTGCGGTTCCCGCTCCGGCAGAAAGCCGTTACGCACCACGCCGGATCGACCCGCATCGGTCAAACGGCCCGCGTGACTGGCTACTAATTCCTGCAACTCGGCATCGACCGCTTGCCGGATCAACTCCCGGGCACCGGTCCTCAACATCGCAGTCAGCGCGTCTCCCGCTTCGACTCGACCTGATAATTCAACAACGTTATCCTCGTTCATGGCGGCGTATCCTTTATTGGTTGGCTTGCTGCTTGGTAACAACATTTCAACCAGATACGCCGCTTTTATTCAATCTCCCGAACACCAGATTCAGTTATAACTCGCGGAGAACGCATCGAACCGTCATCCTAAAACCCTACTCTGTCGTCGCTTCCTTACTACTTGTAGACCCTCTCGCTGAAGAAGTATACGAACCCGTTTCTAGCAACCAAAACGAAGCAAACTGACGTGCTATCAAGGACATAATTATAACCAGATCGAATATTCTGCGTCGGTTCAATTATGCCTCTATAAGTTCCTCGTAGCGCGTAACAAATCGATCCAACCCGCACATTTTTATGATTTTTTCTCGCGATTCTCTCCCCATTTTTTGCCGCTCTGCGATTGTCATTCTAGAGGCACTAAGAATCGTATTTGCGAGCGCTGTTTCGTTCTCTCGAGGAACAATGTAACCCATGGATTCGTCAGAGATGATCAATCTATTGTCAGCGATATCTGTAGCGATAACAGGCGTTTCACACGCCATTGATTCTATAAGCGCGTTTGGAAACCCCTCCCAAAGAGACGGTAATATGGTGAAGTCGCTCGCCGTATAAATTAGTGGCAAATTATCTTTCGCTCCAGCAAAAATAACCTGATGTTCCATATCCGAAGCGCTACAGAGATCTTTTAATTTTTGCTTGATGGCAGGTTCAATTTCGTTCCCAACGAACATTATTTTGATAGAACTATTTAAATGTCCCAGCGAAGCGAACGCTCTAAGCAGCCCAACATGATTCTTTTGCTGCTGCATGCGTCCTACTAAAGTGATTAATGTCTCGCCATCGCCAACGCCAATGTTGCGACGAAACTCTTGTCGCCGGATTTCAGATCGACGTTGGAAATATACCGTGTCTAATCCGTTCTGTATTACTTTAATTTTCTCTATTGGCAGACCGACCTCAACGAGAAGTTCTTGAATTGCGTTGGCGTTAACGACGATTTTAGTACTAAGTCTATAAAGAATTCTTTCTAGGTTTACTCTCACAGAGCTACGATTAATGTCAATGTTACGCTCGGATGTAATTATTGTTGGGACTCGCGCTATCCGGCCTGCAATCCTCGCCCAAAAATTTGGCGTATTGAGATAACTAATAATGCAATCGGGCTGTTCATGTCGGAAAAAAACGACCAGTCGGAAAAAAAACCGCAAATCGAGCTTAGATTTTTTTTCGACTACATGATAGCGAATACCCCTCTTATTCAACATCCACAATAACTGAGTTTCGTTGCGATAGGTCAAGACACATACCGGATATTTCTTCTTACTCAATTCGCAAGCTAACGTAACTAACTGTCGTTGGGCTCCTCCGCTAACAAGCGAGTCGATAAAAAGAATGATTTTCTTTTTCCGGTCTTCAATTTCGTCCATAGGGATATTAGTCACCCAACCAGTCACCACAAATTTCGCCGACGAACGAGCCCAAAATCCTAGACGCATTCCAATTAGTAGTACACTCTCTATCGGCGACCGAGTCTACGTACATGATAGCCTAAGCAAAGCCGTCTAGCGGCAGTTAACGTGCGCCTTTGATCTGTTCTCCGTGCTACTCCACGTAGGCAGACACTGCGCAGCTTTCAAATTAGCGGCGAGTATTTATACCGTATTGAGCCCCGCACCCCACGAGAAATGACGCAATCTAATTTACCAACTAAGATAGCGCCCGGAAAAGTCTGGATATAAAGTTTTGGATATCAGAAATGGCTCCGTACGTGAGGATGTTGAAATACGATCAAGCGTGTTTGTAAGTCCACGACGGCATGCCAGCAGATAGTCATTCGGTGTCCCGCTATATGCGTTTCTATAATACTCGCGACCCCGTACCGACGAAGGCCACTTAACCCGTAATGCGGCAGACATTAGAAACACCGCGAACTCGCGTGCAACCGTCAGCACAATACTGCACGCCTCACCAAGTGAAGATGGACGAGAAACTACCCGAAATAGCTGAACGGGCTGCGTTGCCGAAATATGATCCCCTGTGTGTCAACCTGAGTCCATACACTGAGTGTGTGAGATAAGATACTTTTCAGGGTGCATAAACAGGACAGTAGAAGATGCCCAAACCGAGCACCGCATTACCTGAACAACAGGTTATACTGGAGGCCGCGTTAGAAAAACGAACGCGCCGCCAGTTCACGACCGAATCTAAGTTACGGATCTTATCCGAAGCCGATGCCTGTCAACGAGGTGAGCTTGGGGCGATGCTGCGTCGAGAATATCTCTACGGTGGCCAGCTGCGACAGTTGCGGCTTGGTTTTGCACAGCAGGGTGTTGACGGTCTGAGTAAATCATTACCCGGGCCGGCTTCGCGTACGACGCCAGAGCAACGCAAGATTGCGCAGTTGGAGAAAGATAACGCACGATTAAATCGTAAGTTACAAATCGCGGAGGACTGTCTGAATTTGCAAAAAAGTCTTGGCGATGCTCGAACTCACGCTCACGAACACCGAGAACGATGCATGAAGCAAGTCATCGACAAGCAAGCACAGCGTGTGCCGTTGGCTCCGGCGTGCCGAGCGTTGGGGCTCAATCGCGCCAGCGTCTATGCACGCCGCAAGCGCGTCGAACACCCCGAGCGACCACGCACGGCTCGCATCGACGCTCGCCAACCACGGGCATTGAGTCCGGCTGAACGCCAGCAGGTGTTGGATCTGTTGCACAGTGAACCCTTTGCCGATCAACCGCCCGCCGAGGTCTATTCGCAACTGCTGGAGCAAGGGCAGTACCTGTGTTCAGTGAGCACGATGCATCGGGTGCCGCGCGAGGCTAAGGAAAATGGTGAACGGCGTGTTCAACGCCCGGCTCAACACCACGCGGTGCCGCGATTGTTGGCCCACCAACCCAATGACGTGTGGACTTGGGACATTACCAAACTCGCCACGCTCAGGCGCGGCGTCTACTTATCCTTGTAGGTCGTGTTGGACCTATACAGCCGCTTTGCGGTAGCGTGGATGGTCTCACGCAAAGAGAACAGTGCACTCGCCCAACAGCTCATGGGAGAGGCTATCGAACGCTACGCGATCGCCGATGGCCAACTCACCCTCCATCAAGACCGAGGCGCACCCATGACCGCGCACGCCTATCTGGACTTAATCAGTGACCTCGGTGCCACCAGCTCTCACTCTCGGCCGCGAGTGAGCAACGACAATCCGTTTAGCGAAAGTCAATTTAAGACTCAGAAGTACCAACCCGATTATCCGGGACAGTTCAATGACATCGACCATGCCAGGGGCTGGTGTGCGTCGTATTTCGAGGGGTACAACTTCGCTCACCACCACAGTGGCCTCAGAGGCTTCTCCGCCGAGCAAGTCTTTACAGGTCGTTATCGCGGACGTGGCACACGATAAGCAGCAAGCGCTCGACGCGCAATACCATCAACACCCTGAACGTTTCGTCCGCGGACGGCCGCGCGTCCCCATGCCGCCCGAGTGCGTCGCGATCAATCCGATCAGCCCCGAGCTCCGCGGCACTAGCGTCGACCAAATTAACTTCCCAACGCTGCGGGTGCTGCGGGTGCTGTGAAAAAGACATTAACTTTGAAATGACTGTGCAAAACAGGTTGACACGTTCCGGATCAGCGGTCGTTTTTAGATCCAAAATGAGCCCTTGTGATCTTTACGGTGTTTTGTTTAATAACCGAACGATGAATGACTTATCCTTGCCGCTATGAAGCTTCGAGTGAATATCGGCTGGATGATTCTGGGCAATGGTACCTTTGCCGGATTTCAGTGGCTCTATTTAGTCACGGTGGCGCGGTTATGTGGACTCGAAGATGCTGGCGCGTATGCTCTTTGCCAATCAGTAATATATCCGGTTTTCGCATTTTGCAACTTGAACCTAAGGCAACTCCAAGTAACGCATAGAGGCGAACATGTATTTAGCATTTACTTTCGATTTGCATCACTGAGTGCTCTTGCGGCTACGGTAGTATCTCTGATCGCATTTTCATTACTCATAGACGTAGAAGTTCACGGTCTGCCTTTATTTGCCCCCCTATGCGCTGCGAGTATCGTCGCCGCGTTATCGGATGCGTGTTACGGACATATGCAGTCAAAAGAAAATATGCAGTCGATCGCAGTTTCTTTAATTCTCAGAAATTCGATTGCTTTTCCAATATTCGGTGCAATGATTTACTCGGGTTTACCCCTATGGCACGCCGCTTTCTCTATTCCGATCGTTTGGCTGTCCGTCTTGCTAGTTCACGACATTTATGCGGTTAACGAGCGACCTTCTATCTTGCTTTCACTACGCTTATTCGATAAAAGACATTTAGGAATCATTCGTTATGGTCTCCCAATGGGCGGCCTGATTTTTTTTAACCAGCTGTACTTAAATTCACCGAGATTAGTGCTAGAGCATTATTCTGGGTTGGCTGCCGTGGGACAATACGCACCGATCGCCAGTCTGATTGCGTTGGGAGCGTTCGTGGTAAATGCTGTCACAAACTCTGCGTTACCGCGCCTAGTGAATTTACATCAGGCGAACAACGTTAATGGTTTTTACAACTTAAGCTTGAAGCTACTCGCACTCGCCTGCGCAATCGGAATGTCTGGGCTTGTCGTTGGAACGCTCTTTCGCCAAGAATTACTTAGTGCGATATTCGGCGATTTACATCCGGGCAGCGAAGAAATCCTAATAATTGTACTAACTGCATCGCTGTTTTGGTATTTATCTGCTGCGAGTGGTACCTGCTTAACCGCTACCAGAAGTTTTTCAAGTCAATTCCGAATTTCGATTATTGTTTTTGTGGCGACAATTGGTGCTTGCTTAGTAGCGATCGAAAAATTCGGTGCTATTGGTGCGGCGTGTGCGTTAGCGCTGGGGGCGTGCGTTAAGTTTACGATTCAAACAATACTAGTGATTCGACAGCATCGGAAGAGATTGTCTCGTTCTTTAGCACCGTGAGGTAAATGTGGGCTTTCAGCAATGGACCCCATTGGTTGGACAAAATCTAGACGAAGATAAGTGTCTTCCTCCAATATGAGCGTGGAGCTCAGGAGAGAAGCAATGAGAAGAAAGCGACGTAACCATTCCCCGTCGTTCAAAGCGAAGGTCGCGCTAACGGCGCTGCAGGGCGACCTGACGATGGCGGAACTGATAAAGAAATATCATGTTCACGAGAACCAGATAAGCGATTGGAAAAAACAGCTACTGGAAGGTGCGGAGGCCCTGTGTGTCAACCTGAGTCCATACCCCCCTGGGTCAGGATAGTTGTCGCCTCTACTGAGGCGATGAAAGATGAGAGCACGATACAATCAATCGTTCAAACGGCAAGCAGTTGAAAAGGCACTGAGTCGTT
>JBLFWZ010000236.1:0-7138 GCA_047611905.1 Gammaproteobacteria bacterium
ATGGCAGACACCCACACATTCGATAAGCAGCGCGCAAAATCGTTCACCACGAAAGTGCTTGGCGACATGGCCGGTGCGGTAGCAATGAATTTGTGCGTGATCGGGGATCGACTTGGATTGTTCAAAGATTTGGCTTCGAACGGACCGGCTGATGCGACAAGTTTTGCGGCGCGCAATCAAGTCGATGAGCGCTATGCACGCGAGTGGTTGGAAGGGCTGGCTGCCGCCGAGTACCTCGACTTCGATCCAATTTCCCGTCAATTCACTTTGCCGAGCGAGCACTCGCGCCCACTAGCCGAAGATTCGCATCCACTATTCCAAGGCAATTTACGTAACCTCCTCGCCTACGGCATGGGCCCGATAGACGAACTGACCAATGCGTTTAAGAACGGCGGCGGTGTGCCTCAATCGTCGTTCCCACCAGAATTCTACGCGACAATGCAATGTTCTAGCGGTGTTCGTTACGATAATTTTCTCATGCAAACCTGGCTGCCGGATATGCCCGATGTAGTGGCCATGTTAGAACGCGGAGTGGACGTTGCCGATGTTGGTTGTGGCCAAGGGACCGCAATGACGATCATGGCGAAAGCGTTTCCGAAATCCAACTTCTGGGGATACGACGCATTTGCGCCGCAGATCGCAGGGGCGATCGAAAACTCGACAGCACGCGGGATTGGCAACAATGCACAATTCGAAGTACTCGACGGAAGTGGAGAACTGCCCCGCGATTTCGATATTATTTTTACCTTCGATGTCATTCACGATATGGCTAAACCACGCGAAGGCTTAGCCAATATTCGACGGCATTTAAATCGTGGTGGTATCTATGTGTTGCAAGAAATTACCGCGGCAGATGAGCGCCACGAAAATCGCGGCCCGGCGGCAATCATTAAATACGGCATGAGCATGACTTACTGCATGACAACCTCGCTCGCACATCATGGCGAAGGCCTCGGCACTTTAGGCATGTCTGAGAAGGTCGCGCGCGATCTTTGCGCTGAAGCCGGCTTCGGCGAATTTCGCAAGCTCGAATGCAGCAACGATTTCATCTCGTTGTTCGAAGTACGCGCCGCCTAGCTCCCATGGAACGAGACACTAAAGAGTTACCGGTTTGCGTGCAGAACGGACCGTATGGGATAGAGCTCCAGCCTGGACAATACTTTTGGTGCTCTTGTGGACTATCGACAAAACAACCGTTCTGCGACGGCAGCCATCATGGCACGTCGTTCAAACCGGTAGAAATGGCGCTAGATCAAGCGCAGGCAATCTGGCTATGTGGCTGTAAACGCACGGCGGATGCGCCACATTGCGACGGTCAACACGAACGGCCCGCTTAAGCAAATTGAGTACCCAGCACGGCACAGCACAATCGGACGATACTCTTGGGCTAGAACTCGTTGCTCGCGCTCGCGAATTAAAAGCGACTTTACACGATTGCGCTTTCGAGGCCGAGGCGCAACGCCGAGTACCGAGCGACTCGTTCGAACAGCTGCGTGCCAGTGGCCTCCTCCGTGCGTACATCCCCAAACGTTTTGGCGGCTACGAAATACCCCCCCGTTGGTTTTGGCGCATCGCGGCGGAACTCTCGAGCGCTTGCCCATCGACCGGGTGGGTTTACAGCGTGCTGTCTTGCCACACGTATTTGTTCGCGATGTTCCCGGAACGTGCGCAAGAAGAAATATTCACAGCCTATCCAGACGCAGCAATTTCCGGCGTCCTACCCGATAAAAGCACGGCAAAGCTCGTCGACGGTGGGGTGCTAATGAAATCCGGTTTATGGCCGTTTGGATCAGGTTGCCACAACGCCGAGTGGGCCATATTGGGCGTTGAACTCGAAGACCATCCGCCCGGTTACAACAAAATTTTTTGTATGGTGCCTATGGCAGAAATCGAGATCGTCGACGATTGGAAAGTAACCGGATTAAAAGCTACTGGCAGTAACAGCTTACGACTTAAAGCGGCAGACCTGCTCGTACCAACTTATCGCACCTTAAAGGCGGAAGTTGCTTTAGCGCACAAGTATGGCGAACAACGCACACAACTCTATCGCACACCAATGGCACCGGTGCTATCGATGAGTCTGGGCCTCGGCACGACCATTGGCGCCGCACGCGGCGCCCTCGAATATTTTGAAGAGCTTGTAATGCATCGATCCGAGCGACCCATGATCTATACAACGGAGGTGCGTAAGAGCGAACTCCCAGCGACCCTAAGGACACTCGCCGCTGCCACCGCGCGGCTCGACAGCGCATGCTTGCTCGCCGACCATGCCTGCGATCTTGCTTGGGCTTTTGCCGGCACACCTAAAACAGTACTCGATATGGAAACCCGCGCTCGGCTACGCCTGTACGGCGTTCACGTAATGCACGAGTGCCGCGAGATCGTTAATCTGTTGTTCCTACAATCGGGCGGTTCAGCGCTACATGAGCGAAGTCCGATCCAACGATTCAACCGCGATGTCCAAGCCATGACAATGCATGAAATGGCACATCTCGACATGATGCAAAACACTTATGGACAGGTGCGCCTGAACCAACCAACGAACCATTGGCTACTTTAAAGGACCGGGCTCCAAACTCAGTCCATGAAAGCCTTTAGCCGGCGCGCAAACTAAGCCATTCAAAGGACGACTATGAGCACTGAGCTAAATTTCGATCCGACTAGTGCAGGCGTCCAAACAAATCCTTATCCGTTTTATCGTCGGCTGCGAGATGAGGCGCCGGTCTATTACATCCCCAAGTTGGAAGCCTACGCACTATCGCGCTACGAGGATTGCAAGAACGCGTTCTTGCATCCGGAACTTTACTCAGCGAAAGACTTCATCGTTCAAGCGTTCGGGGACTTAGACCCGGTGCCTGAAGTACCTTCGATTATCGCAATGGATCCACCGGAACACACACCATTGCGCAAGCTCGCAGGCAAGCATTTACCCCATCGGTTACGCGATCCTTGGAACCGAAAATTCAATCCATTATTAACCACATCATTGACGAGATCGAAGAACGCGGAAAGGAATTCGATTTTGTTGCCGATTTTGCCGCCTATGTACCCGTAAGCGTGACGGCTGAACTCATTGGTATCGACCCAAGCCAACGTGAGAATTTCAAAGTCTGGACGATGGATCTACTCAACGCGGCCAATCGCGCGAGCCTATCCAACGCCGAAGTGAGTCGTATTCGGGCGAGCGTGGCGCAACTACGGGAATATCTGGAAGGCGCAATCGCCGAACGTCGCGAATCGCCAGCGGACGATTTTATTTCCTTACTCATCACCGCTGAAGTGGACGGCAATGTGCTCTCTGCGATTGAAGTTTTAAGTGTCGCGATCCTCACGCACTTTAGCGGGTCGGAGACACCTTCGCATTTAATCAGCAGCGCCATGCTTGCGCTATTTGAAAACCCGGATGCACTAGCGGCCGTTCAAGCAGATTCAGGACTAACCACAAACTTAGTCATCGAAACCTTACGCTATTGGTCGCCGGTAAATCTCGTTTTCCAAACGGCGACTCAAGATATCGAATTGCATGGCGCTCGCATCCCTGCTGGTGCATACGTATTGTCGTACATCGCTTCAGCAACCCGGGACGAGCGGCAATTTCCGGATCCGGATCGTTTCGATGTTCACCGCGATGCCCATCGCCATCTCTCGTTCGCGCATGGCGCACATTATTGCCCGGGCGCGGCTCTCGGCACCCGTATAGCTGCCATCGCATTGCAATCCATACTCAAGCGTTTACCGAACATTCGCCGACTCGACCAAACCACTGAATGGCTGCCATCGTTGTGGGTTCGCGGTGCGAAGACCTTGCCAGTCGCCTATTAGGCAGTTGAGCGTTGCGTCGCAAGAATTCTTATTCGATCGTAAAGCGCGCTTAGAAGACAGATTGTTAACTGACTGAACCCGGGCACCACATCGAGATCCTACTAAGCGAATTTCCACGCAAGCGTTCACGCACTATTGCTTGCGCCACGGTCGACAATTCATTTTCCAATCGTACTTTTAGCAGCTGGCGTGCGCAAAGCCAGCAACTAATGAGTTCTCGCACGACCCGTTAGTTCGCCGCGCTGGTCGCCGGTTTCCAGTATTCGTTCGAAGCTGGCGCCGTAATAAATCAGCGCTGCTTCAAACTTGCGCATGAATCCGCGGGATACGAATCCGTAAAGTGAAAGGAACGGCTCACCGGTTCTCAGTCGAGCTAGATTTACGCGAAGTTGAAGATCCTAAAAAGAGCTACTTCGTTGCCATTTTCGCACCGCGCATTTCGAACAATTCTCGGAGCATAGAACGATGGCAGTAGCGTTCGTCTTCACAATAACATCCGACTGAAACATTCGTTTGGTGTGAAAGGGCCGCTAACAAATCTAGTTCTCGGCTTGGTTCCGCCTGTTTCATCTCGGCCAGAAAGCGCCGTTTGAACGTCTTCCACTGCTGCTCGCCGGTTATCGGAATCGCGTCTTTTAGCAACGCGCTGCTCGGTGCGAGATTTGGGAACCACACGTCATAGAAATTTTTGGCGGCGTGATCCGCTTTTTTGACGCCTCGGGGCGGGCGTCGAACCGTACCAATTCGCAAGCCTTCGCCTGGGGCGCGATCACTACCGAGGCGCACAATTCGAATTGCCATTTTGGAATACCTTCAGGTGTTTCCACCTTAGGTTATCAGAATTGTTCTAGCATAAGGCACGATGCGTAATGCGCGGACTCTTCGACATTGGAGGCTCCTCCGTAAGGCACGGTCTTCCATTGCTCGGCGCGAGCGTTCAGCTGCTAATTTCACACCGCGATTCCGGGTCCATCAATACTAATAGCCGATCTATAGCTCGCGGCGCTGGTCGCTATTCGTCGTAGCAAGCAGGCCAAGCGATCGCTCAATTCGCATAGTTTCGCCAAATGTCGAAGGTCATCGATTGATTCAGCCTGCACCTGGCATTTGCCGATGTCACTAACCGTCCACCCCGTAGGACCAGGCGCTAATGTCGTATCAGCGACTGTATAAGAACAACCTAAATCGGCCGCATGGCTGTGTCGTTCTACGGGGTCATGCGCTAAACTTTAGTTTGAATTCACTCGCAGACGCGCGATTATGAACTGCAGTGTAAAGAGGAAACTCCCAATATTGCCGAATGTAGAATCCATATTTAGGCGGGAACACAGATTTAGTTAGTGCAACTGTATTACGTCGATAGCAAAGCGTTCGAGCATCGGTAACTAACATGGACAACACTGTCGGGCCGTTCGATGTTTCGACGTTGTTTCCGCTGCAAGATCAAATCTCTGAAATGGCTCCGTTGGAACCAATCACTGCGCGTGACGTGCCTAAACTGTTTTATCGCCGTTATTCATGCACCAAGAACGTTCATCTGGTACTCGCCCACGATCCGTCGGCTCACAGCGCTTATCTCCGCGCGTTTGCCAATTTCTTGGCGGCGAACGAGTTCGCAAACGTCTACGCTTTAGACCTACGCGAACATGGCCCAAATCCGAAGCGCCGAGGTGATATTGACTACATCGATCGGCTCGAAGATGACATCGCTGATTTTATTGCACGTCTAAAGAAGAAATCTCCAGAAGGCGAAAAGATCATTCTCGGAGGGCGTTATTCGGGATGCGGGCTAGCACTTCGAGTTGGTGGTGGGAAGCATGGTCACATGGTGCAAGGGGTTTAACTACTGGCACCCTATCTCGGCCACAAAGCACCAATGAACAAGAAAAATTCCGGCGGCTGGGCTCAACCGGATATCCATAAAATCATAGGGCTGTCTATATTAAACGCTATCGGGATCAACTTCCTGACCGGTTCAATGGTGCTGAAATTCAATCTGCCTCAGAGATACCGCACGGATCTCGAAACGTTTGCGTACTCAATTCGATTAATGAAAGCCATGCATCCCGAGTGTTATCAAACGTCGTTGGCTCAAACGCAAGCCGAACTGCTGCCGATTGCGGGATCGGAAGACAAAATTTTTAGAGCCGGTGAGTTTGAAAACTGTATTCTCGCGCACAAGCCAGATGCACGAGTTCACTTAGTTGAGAACGGGACTCATTTTGGCATCGTTATGAGTGAGCAGATTATGCAAGAGGTCGGCAGGTGGGTTGGAATTGTTGAAGGAAAAAATGACGAAGCGAAATAATCGTAATCTGTGATAATTTTGAGTTCACCTTACGAATTCTGACCTGAGTTCCGACTTAAGTGAACTGTGTTCGAATGACTCTTATCCGTCTTGATAACGGTCATTAGCGGGAACAGTCTGTGAGTCCAGAATCGACCCACGGCAGTCACCCGTGTTACCTTGAACTTGTATCGTTCATTTTTTAAAATGAAGCTAGATCACCGAGATCTAGCTTTTCGGAAAATGCCCGAACAGAGTGACATGTGTGGGGAGAAATCTCATCGCTTGGCGATGTTCGCGGGTTTTCACACAGCCTGGGTCGGGAACAGACAGTTGAGTTTCGGCAAGAGCCGCCGCGAACGGACGTTTCGTTTTCCAAACCAGCCAACTTCGTTGAAACTTGCCTCGCGCACGGGTAACCTCAGGTAAAGTGGGGTACTGAGGATGTTTGATTCAACAGCTAATTTCGATGAAGCGATGGACGTGCTTGAGGAGAAATTTCTTGGGCTAGGTTTCGACAGGGTTGACTACGCCTACATTCCGCACGCCCCGTTGTGTGCTGGAAAATGGGCTTCACCTGATGTGATTGCTCGCAATTTCCCGCGAAACTGGAAGCAGGGTTGGTCGAGATACAGCAGTGCCGACCCATTCTATCACGATGCATACCGTACCAACTTACCGCTCGATTGGGATCACACGAAGCAAGCAACATGGTTGTCATCGTTTCAACGCGACGCAATTTCCTACCTAGAGGACAGCGTCGGACTTGCCGACGGAATTACGGTGCCTTTACATCTTAGTGGTGGCGGGTTTGCATTCGTCAGCGCGGCTACTGCTCAGCGTACAACATGGCGTCGGGCCCGTCGTACGGTAGAACAGACGGCTTTGGTGTTGGCTCACACGTTTCATGCACACGTTTCCGGATTTGTTTCCAACGACACGCATATCACGATAGGACTCAAGCAACGAGAGATCGAGTGTCTAGAAGCGGCCGCTCGCGGCAATAGCGCCCAAGATACGGCTGATGAG
>JBLFWZ010000237.1:0-7108 GCA_047611905.1 Gammaproteobacteria bacterium
ACAATCGAGGTGATCTGATTCGTCGATCGCGTTTCGATCATCGCCGCGCGGCCCGCTCCGAATTCGTAATCGAGGAGGGATTCTCCGCCTGGCAACGTGATCCGAACCTGCTCAAAACGAACGGTCGGGTGCCATTCGGTAATACCGCCGTCGGTGCGCATCTGTTCCTCCTCCAGCGTGTAGAACTGCAGGAGCTTGGTCATCGCCGCGTATAAGTCGTAATAGAGTTCGAGATAGTAACCAATGCGCGTAAGGCCATAAAAGATCGCTGAAAAGATGAGTTCGGCGGCGACGAGTTGCCCGATGGTCAGTTCGCCTCGAACAACCAGCCAGCCGCCGACGCCTAGCAATGCCGCGCTGGCGCCAGCGAACAGCAGCAGAAAACCTATGACCTGCGCAAACTTAAATCGAAAATGGCGGCGATGCCCATCGATATAATTACTGCGTACCTCGATCGTTCGCGCCAGCGCGTAGTCGATAGTCCGACTCGATTTGAAAAAAGTGCTCGAGCGCGCAAGGCTTTCCAGCCAGCGAGCGGCATCGTATTTATTCGCCGACAGATCTAACACCGAGCCAGCTGCGCCTGGGTCAAATATCCTGAATATGAGGTAGGACAGGAAGACGACTACCGCGTTAAAAACGACAAACACCGGATGATAGAACGAGGTCACCGCGATACCGACAGCGGCCTGAAGAAGCGTCGCCAGCGCACCGGTAAGCAGCGGCGGCAGACTTTTTTGCACCGTCATGATGTCGAAATAGCGATTCACCAGCTCGTCGCGATTGATGCTCTCCATGAACGGTTGTCGCGCATAGATCAGTCGCAGCGTTACTTCGGACACGATACGAGAAAAGAAACGGCGTTCGAACAACTCCATCAGGTAAACCTGTAGCGCAACGAACAAGCCTGACAGCAAGAGCAAACAGAACAGAATGAATGAGAGGACGAATACCTGCTGGTACAAAGCGGAATTGACTACGGTACTGATGAGGACTTGGACGGATAGTGGTACCGACAACGTCAAAGCGCTGATCCCAAGACCATAGACAAGTACAAGCCAATAGAAACTGCGTTCGGGACGTAGGATCAGCCGGAACAATTGGAAAAAATTCTGGGTGTCGTGGCTTTTCATAAACGGAACGATCGCGTGGTGGAATCGACCCACACATGTTGGCCCGTAACCTTGGCATCAAACTTCAATCGCATACGTAAATACACTCGGAACTATAGTTTGCACCTAAATTGCCGCGTCCGGAAGGGCGTGGCGATGTACCGGCCGCTATAGCGATCTTCGCGCGGAGCCTGCGTCGCTATGCCAAAAAAATACGCAGCGCTCGACCTGGTTAGTGCGCCATCATTTAAGCGTCGTAGACGGCAACATATCGGTGTTGCGGAGTACATTGTTTGTGGATAGAACTATCTTATGTGCACGTAGCACAGCATTTTCAAATGAAGCACTCATATTAGGTTAGCTTCCTGTTCATTAAGTTAAGCAACAGCTCTCGAATTACTTGCTCACTTATTCATCAATAAGTGCTTGCTCTTAAAGAACACGCTAGCTCGATCCCCTAGAAAGAATGAAAAAGAGAAAATTGCAATTGCCCTTTATCTACGTTATCCGTTTTTTGGTGCATATAGCCGAATTGAAATCTCGCCTTGTCCGTTAAGCTGTAGCCTAGGCCGAGGTAGGTACGGTTGCGATCGAATATATCCACACGCCGGTTGTTGCCAATATCCTTTTCAAGATTTAAGAAAATTTCATTGTAAAAGGATACATACACGCTCCCTCTGCCAAGATCGATCCTGTTCAGTGGGTAGTTTAAATTCAAGAAATATCGAAAGCGATTTCGGAAGTCCTGATTTTCCACCCAGCGCTGCTCCAGGCGTAGGCGATGAGTCACAAAGAGCTTCTCGCCGTAGCGTTGGGGTATAGAGGCTTCTTGGTAAATTCGGCTCTCTTCCGTTGAATTGTTAGAAGGTCCAAATACGCCACTGGTAATATGTGCGTAGCCGAAAGTATATTTGCTGTTGCTCTTTTCGGGTGACCAAGTCAGGCCACCACGCACTAGGAGTTGTTCTAAATCACCACCTAGATCCCAGTTTCGATGTTGCACGTCTCCCTGAAATCCGAATTGACTGTCTGACAGGCTCGTGTTCCATAGATACATGTACCATGCGCCGGTTTGATCCTCATCAACCTCGGCGTTAGCCAAAGTTGGTAGAGCAAGTAAGACGCAAATACTGAAAATTCTTCCTAGCATGATCGCTTCATCGATTTCTAATGGTCCATTTTTGAGTCTAATCTCGTTGTAATACTGCGACTGAATTGGTCTAACAAACCGTTCACATCGTCATAACATTTTTTACGCCTTACCTCGGCGTCCAGTCTCGGTAGACCACTTCACTTCCTAAATCAGACGTTGGGGTACATTACGCTCGCCGTATCTCGGGCAGCTGCTTCGACGAGCTTCTCTAAAGAGTTTTTGTAAGCGGTAAGTTTGGTTCGAACATCTGGTTCACGCACAGCGATTATCTGAGTCGCGAATATCGCTGCGTTTTTCGCATTATCCACTGCCATCGTCGCGACTGGCACTCCAGTCGGCATTTGGACAATTGACAGAAGCGAATCGATTCCAGCGAGCTTCGTTGTAGCGACAGGAACGCCAATCACTGGCACTACCGTCATCGACGCAATCATTCCTGGCAGGTGCGCTGCACCACCGGCGCCAGCTATAACCACATCGATTCCTCGGTCGACTAAGGACTCTGCGTAGTCGTGGAGGCGCCGCGGTGTCCGGTGTGCAGAGATGATGTCGATTTCATGCGCGATCGCCATCTCAACTAAGAACTCAGACGCCGACTGCATAACGCGCAAGTCCGATTTGCTTCCCATTACAATCGATACACTCAGTTGGCCGGGTAGTTCGCTCATTTTGCTGCCTCAATTGAAACGTTAGCTTTTATCGCATTTGCTCGTAGGATCACTTGCGTGCGATCCTCATCAATGACGGTCACGTGACCCATTTTGCGTCCGCGCCGCACGGGCGTTTTGCCGTAGTCATGCACGAATACCCCGCGCTTAGCCGACTGTAGGTCCGTAGCGCGCGCCGTGCCAATGGAATGAACCTCACCTAGTAGATTAAACGTCGCCGCTGCGCATTTCATATCGACTGGCCCGAGTGGAAGACCGGTTATCGCGCGCAGGTGCTGTTCGAACTGCGACGTAGCGCAAGCCTCGATCGTATAGTGTCCCGAGTTATGCGGGCGTGGCGATAGTTCATTTACAAAAATGTCACCGTTGTGATCGAGAAAGAATTCGACGGCTAGGATCCCGATGTACTCGAGCTGTTTAACAATCATCCGGGCAAAATATTCGCACTTCTTAACAACATCATGCGGCACATCGGCCGGCGCTACGACCATATCTAGAACATGTGTATGTGAGTCCATGTCGATTTCGGTTAACGGGTAGCAAACGGTATTTCCGCAATTGGCACGTGCTACCACAATGGCCAGTTCTTTATCTATATCGACAAGCTCTTCTAATATGGCAGGAATATCATGAGTCGACTCGATATCGTCGCGCGCTCTGATCACGGCGACGCCTCGACCGTCGTAACCGCCGCGTCGTGCCTTCCAGACATACGGAATTTCAAGACTCGTTTGCCCGGGATATTCGCAGAAGTCGGCAGTTGCTATTTTCAGGCCAGCTAGGAAGTATTTCTGCAGCAATTTGTCCTGGATCGTCGCGAGTACCTTGGAAGAAGGAGCGACGCAATACCCGTCGGCTTCAAGCAATCTGAGAGACGGCGCGTCTACAAGCTCGATTTCGAACGTGATCACATCACACCGCTTTGCGAGTCGAAGCAGGTCGTCGGAGGAACAGTAGTCGCCGACGATAAGCTCGTCTGCGTTCTGGGCTGCGGCGCAGTCCGGATCCGGATCGAGAACGACAGTTCGTATGTCGAGATTCTGAGCTGCGCTCGCCATCATTTGCGCGAGTTGACCGCCACCGGCTACGCCGACGGTAGTGAGCTTTGCGGGATTGCGCGTCGTCGATTCGCGCTTTGTTGTGCTCGCGCTATCGAGCGTGTGGGACGGTGATGAAGGATCCGGTTTGAACATAAGTTGAGCTAACTCTTGGATTTGAGCACTTTCGTTTGACCTATCGACATCGCCTGCTATATGCCCGGGGCATCTGCATGGCGGATTCGATAAGTGCACGCATCGGCTAGAAGGCACTTGCGATACCGCGCAGCATCTGTATTGTACACATCTTTAATGATATATGTATGCAGATACATGCAGATATGCACTGATACCGTTAATTCGTTAGTCGCCGTGCTCGTTCACGGAAAATTAGGGACCAGCTATGCCTAGTCGTTCAGTGATTGCAAAGGTGCTCAGCGAAATATTCAAGATCATCGGACATCCCGACCGGATCCGATTGATCGAGGAATTGCAGTCTGGGGAAAAGGACGTCAGCACATTAGCGGAATCATTGGTTTTACCCGGCCCAAGAGTGTCGCAGCATCTCGGTTTGTTGCGTACTAACCGAATCGTCGAAGAAAGACGCGATGGACGCCACCATCTTTACAAACTGATCCAGCCCGAAATAGCACGGTGGATCGTCGATGGGATCGCATTCGTTGAAGGTCGCGGCAATGCCGTCCCAAAATCGAAAATCAATGCCGCCCGCCGGTTGTGGTCGGGCGACTAATTACAAAGTTCAATACGCCGAATAGAAGGAATTATCCATGCCACATTTTGCCGCCGGAGTTGTCCGTTTCCAAAAGGAAGTGTTTCCAGAAAAGAAAGCGATGTTCCAAAAGCTTAGTCTTGGACAGTCGCCAGAGGCGCTATTCATAACGTGTTCAGACTCGCGGATCGAAACCGCGATGATCACACAAACCGAACCAGGCGAACTGTTTATTTGCCGTAACGCCGGTAACATCGTGCCCCCGCATACTAACCATACGGGTGCGATGACGGCTTCGATCGAATTCGCCGTTGGCGCCCTCAAGGTGCCGCATATTGTCGTGTGCGGGCACACTGAATGCGGTGCGATGAAAGGCGCTATGGAAAAAGGCACGTTAGATACCTTACCGCATATGAAAGAGTGGTTGGACTATGCAAAGGCTGCAGTGGACATTGTTGGAGCGCTTGGCGAAGGGAAAACCGATGCCGAGAAAATGATGATGTTACTCGAACAGAATGTTGTATTGCAGTTGCAACATTTGAAGACCCATCCGACGGTCGCCACACGTCTTGCGATGGGCGAGTTGCAGTTACACGGCTGGATATACGATATTGCGACGGGTGAGGTCCATGCGTACGACGAAAAGAAAAACACATTTGTTCCAGTGAGTGAACGTTACGCCGAATCTTTCGCGGCCGACTCTCGACCTAGGGCCTAATGCGAATTGCGGATCGCGAATACTAACGGGAGCAGCTGAATGAAGTTCTTTGATACGTCAAACTTGCGCGGTGACATTTACGGTGGCGTGACCGCTCGCGCTCGCGTTTGGCGAGGCTTCGGGTGCGGGACCAATCGCTGGATTGTGGGGCGCAATTATTGTCGGGTTTTTCGCCGCATTATTTGGCGGAACCGGCTCGCGGGTGTCCGGCCCAACGCGGCCGATGATCGTTGTATTCGCCAGCGCGTTCGCATCCTTGCACGGCAATTTGCCTTTAATTTTCGCTGCCGTAGTACTCGCCGGTCTATTTCAAATTGTGTTCGGCGTTCTGAAATTCGGGCAGTACATCCGACTCGTCCCGTATCCCGTCATATCAGGTTTTGTGAGTGGTATCGGGTGTATCATCATCGCCTTGCAACTCGCTCGCATATTCGGTCACGAACCTGAGGAGCGTGGCACTATTCCGGCCCTGCAGGCAGTGCCCGGCGCGATAATGGATCCGAATTTCGCCGCACTTACACTCGGTGTAATAACCCTAATATTAATTTTTAAATGGCCAGCCAGCTGGGCTAAATACGTTCCGGGTGCACTCGCCGCGTTAGTGATCGGGACGCTGCTCAGTCTCGTCCTCTCGGGAGCCCCGGTACTCGGCGATATCCCGATCGGATTCCCAAACTTTATGTTGCCATCGTTCACTCAAGATACGCTCACGATCATCGTCGAAGCGGCTTTCATTCTTGCCCTATTGGGCGCGATAGATAGCCTGCTAATATCGCTCGTGGCCGACAATTATGACCCGCACAAGGCACGATCCAGATCGCGAACTGGTCGGCCAAGGCATTGGTAATACGGTTGCTGGATTCTTCGGCGCGATCCCGGGCGCGGGTGCAACAATGCGGACCGTTATTAATATCCGAACCGGCGGCAACACGAAGATTTCCGGCATGGTCCACGCGTCGTTACTGGTTTCAATTGTGATGAGTCTGGCACCGCTCGCAGAAAAAATCCCGCATGCAGTGCTCGCTGGCATTCTTATCAAAGTCGGTTACGACATCATCGACCTTGCCTACATCAAACACGCGCATAAGGCCCCTCGGCGGGACCTTTTGCTCATGGCGCTTGTTCTCGGGCTGACCGTGTTTGTTGACTTGATTACTGCTGTGGTGGTCGGCGTGGTCCTTGCTGCCCTAGCGTTCGTTAAGATGTTAGCTGACGATCAGCTTTTAGTTTTAGCGGCTAGCGAGTCACAGGCCGCTACACCAGAAGAGCGCACCTTAATCGATAAGCTGGGGGATCGCATCGTATTATTCGAGTTTGGCGGCCCATTGAGCTTTGGTGCGGCTGCTGATCTGGGTCATCACATTCGTGGGCTGGTACCAAAGGAAGCTCACGCGATGATTCTGGACTTTTCGCGACTGTCGTTTATAGACGTTTCTGCCGCGAGGGCGGTCGACATAATTGCCGCTGACGCGATAATTTCAAATACGACTATTTACATTACCGGGATGCGGGACGACATACGCGCAACGTTGCGCGGACTTAATGTTGACAGAAAATCTGTTGGACAAAAACAACTATGAGATCCGTATCGATTCCTTGCGAGCTGCGGCCTCTGCTATTGGAGATTAAGCTTCCAAATCTTCGTTCGGCGGCGGGTGGCGATGACGGGCGTTCGAAATTTTGATCCGGC
>JBLFWZ010000238.1:0-7077 GCA_047611905.1 Gammaproteobacteria bacterium
CGAAACGCACCGACGGAGTTCATCCGTTTAATTCTCCACCGGAACACACCCGCTGGGCTCGAGAACTACTCGGCCCGGACACATGGATCTGCACCGCGCAACACGTTTGCAACACCACAGATGCAGCGCAGGCAAGAGCTGCTGCACGTAAAGCATTGGAATATTATTTCGTTACACCCAACCATTACCGAAACTGGTTGAGGGTGGGTTATACGAAAGACGATCTCGAAAATGGCGGCAGCGACCGTCTCATCGACGCCTTAGTCGCGTGGGGGACTGAAGCGCAAATTCGCGATCGAATTCAACAACATTTCGATGCTGGCGCCACCCAAGTGATCATCAATTCAGTCAACCTAGACGGGCTCGCCGGCGGCGGAATCGATCTTGGCGGATTCAATTATCAATCGTCGCCGCAATGGGACGTGTTCGAAATGTTAAGTCCAAACAATGCTTAAAATTGGCGCAAGAACGTTACGACTTGCGGGTTAATTGATACCGCTGTCTTTGCCTTCCCAAAACGGCGCGCGAAGTTCGCGCTTCAATACTTTCATGGCGCCGGATAACGGTAGAGGATCTTGTCTAAACCCGACCGATTTCGGCACCTTATAGCCGGCAATGGATTGACGCGCGTGATCAATTATTTGCTCTTCGGTCGCGCTCGCGCCATCCAGCAAAACGACGATTGCGTGCACTGCCTCGCCCCACACCTCGTCTGGGATTCCAACTACAGCTACTTGGGCGACGCTCGGGTGATCCGCGATGGCGTTCTCCACTTCCGTGGAGTAAATATTTTCGGCGCCGGAAATAATCATGTCCTTCACGCGGTCGGTTAGAAAAAGATAGCCGCCATCATCGAGATAGCCCGCGTCACCCGTGTGATACCAACCGTCTTTAAACGCTTCTTCCGTCGCCTCGGGTTTGTTCCAGTATTCGCGCATGTAATTTCCACCTTGCGCGCAAACTTCACCGTGCTCGCCGGCCGGCAACCGATTGCCGTCGTCATCTTGAATAGACAATCGCACACCCGGCACGGGCCTGCCGACTGAACGCATACGTGGGCCACCCGCGCGATGTTCCGCCGCACCAAGTAAGGTAAGTACAGAAGACGATTCCGTCATACCGTAGCCTTGCATAATGTCGATGGTAGGGAACAGATCGAGTAGGCGATCGAGTAACGCGGCCGGCATCGGTGAGGCGCCATAAAAAAGCGTCTGTAAACTCGCCAAGCATTCTGCTTTGAAGTCGGGGTGGTTCAGCATCATTGTGATCATGGTGGGGACCATCGCCGTCTGAGTAACCCGATGCTGTGCAATTAATTCCATAGCGGCAATCGGCTCGAACATCGGCATCAGGACTACGGTCCCGCCGGCCGCCGGAACGGCGACCACATATAACATCGAAGCAGCGTGAAAGATTGGCGTTTGCACAAGCGCCACTTCATCGTCGAATGCGTTAAGCACCATTTGCACATGGTAACTATTCAACATTTCTGCACGCTGTTCGAGCAACACGCCTTTTGGTAATCCCGTCGTGCCGCCGGTGTACATCAGAACGACTGGATCGGTTTCCTCAGGCTCACTTGGGATCTCTACTTCGCCAGCGGCAAGCAAATCTTCATAGCGAATATCGTGCGGAAGATCGTCATCGCCGTCGCCGAGCAAAATCGTTTGCCGAATGGTGCATGCACTCCCGGCGGCCTGCATCGCCTCGTAAAAAACGTTTGCGAAATGCCTATCGACAAAAGCAACTTCCGTGCCCGAGTCTTGGACAATATATTCGAGCTCTTTGCCGGCAAGCCTAAGATTCAATGGATTGATGACTCCGCCACCAAGATATGCCGCGTGGTATAGCTCTAAGTATTCGTGCGATGTGGCAGCCATCACCGCAAATCGGTCGGGCCGTTTAACACCTAGCTTCTTGCCGAGGCTGCTAACCAATCGCATTACTCGCTCGCCGTGCTGACTAAACGTGGCGCTATAGGCCCCGTCGATCACGCAAACCTTGCTAGCGTTTTGCTCAAGCGCCGGCAGAAAGTGCCTGTGGAATATGAGTTCTTTCATAAATGTTCTCTACATTTCTTCGCACGACAATCGGCCCACGCGCCGCTTGGTCGAGGCTACTAATTTATCAACAGGATTGCCACGAGTTCGTCCGCGGCGTGGATCTACGGTAATTGTAGTTCCGAGGAGACGTCATAACGGAACGACACAATGATCAGTTCGCTAGGATTGACACTGAATTGATAGAGATTGCAACGTGCTCGAACGAATCACCTGCTCGACATGAGCCGGACAGCAATCATCTGGTGCGTGGAAATAATGGTGCCGGCTGGAGGAGTCGAACCCCCGACCTGATGCTTACAAGGCAACTGCTCTACCAACTGAGCTAAGCCGGCAATGATTTGGCGCTAGGCCGCTTCTTGACTTACTGGACGATGCGTTCGCTAGTCGAGCATCGGCGCGTATTCTAACCGCAATTCGTCGCACTTGAACATAACGAACGCCGACGTTTCGAACTACGTGACGAATCTCCCGCGTTTCGTCGTGATTTAGGTGCGCTAGTGTTGCATTCTATTGCGCCGCGTTGTCGCTCACGGCAATTTTGCAATCTATCGGTTCGAGATCTGCATTTTCCAACAGCGCCGCCGGGAAATCTTTCGTGTCCTCGTACCCTTCGGACATTGTCGCCGAGACGAAATAGTGGTCGGTGGTTTCGAATTTCGGCACCACAATGGGTCTGTAGCCCTTTTGGTTCATTTCGGCCAAGCGTTTATTTACCGAGTCTTGGGAGCGAAATAGACCGAGTGAGATGGTATTTTTGAGTTCGCCTCGGCGAATCAACATATAGTCGGTGACTCCTCCTCGTTCGAGAGCGTTTAGATTTTGTAAGGCTTCGGCACTGGTGTTTGATTCAAGGTAGACCCAGAAGGCTCGACGTTCACGCACCGCCTCCGTTCGTGTTTCAAGGACCGTCGTTCGCGTTTGAAACCAGGCGCGAATGTTCTCAAGCTGTTCGCTAGTCGTTATTGGCCCGATGCTAAGACAGGTATTCGACGAATCACCAAGGGAGTTTCGGGCGGTTTCTATACCGCTACTGTGTGTGGCCGCGACGTTGTTTTTGACATCTTCGGAGCTCGCGTCATTCCGGCGTTCGGGCAACTCCGAAAGCTCGGCTACGAGTCTTAAGCTTGGTGTCTGCGCGGGCAACAGTGGAATGTTGACCCGCGCGGCCGCAGAGTTGCGTATGTGATCACTCATCTGCCAGCCCAACAGCACGACATTACCAACGAGAAATAGAATGGCGAGCCACTTCATGCTGGTTCGTTAGCGGCGAGCACAAGACCTTGCAAGACTAAGTCAGGCACGTGACGAAATTCGAGGTGACAATATTTCATTATCTGGGCAGCGCCACCGCCGGTAATTACCCAGTCTGGCGCAACGTCTAACGAGGCGGAGATAGCTCGCGCCTTACGTTCGATACCGCCTACCACCGCGTCGATGCAGCCCGTCGAGATCGCGGATGCAGTATTGGTGGCGATTCCATCAGTTTGTTCGATTGAATCTAAGCGCAATCGCGCGGTGCTGCGGGTCAGGCTATCAACCATCAACTCCAGTCCGGGGGTAATGGAACCACCTAAATGGACGCCGAGGCCCGACACGACGTCGAGCGTAATGGCAGTACCGGCATCGACCACAACGACGGCACGCCCCGCTAGCCGATACGCCGCGAGTGCAGCTAGCCATCGATCGACTCCTAGTTTTGTCGGATCGTCGTATTGCGTTCTCATCCCGGCCGCCTCGCGGGAGACTTGCACGAACTTCGGTTTCAACGCCCAAGCGTCAAGCGTCCATCGAGTCAGTTTAGCCTCGACCTCAGCCCCAGCAACGTTCGAGACAACAACTGAGGCCGGCATTGGCGCTTCTTGCCATTGGACGGGCAACGAGGCCGACTCGGTTCTAACTGACGAGTACGGCTCCATTGTGCCGTTTGTGTACGCGGCAGATTTTATACGGGAATTGCCGGCGTCGATAAGCAGCATTAGGACAGCGGTTTCATCACAATGTGACCCGATAAAAACGGCTCTGTTGTACCGTTATGCTCGACCAACAATGTCCCATCCATGCCGATACCACGCCCGATGCCGGAGACTGTGCGGTCCGGCATTTCAATGGTGATCTGCCGGTCGGCAAGCACATCGTATTGTTGCCACTCGGCGCGATAATGTTCGAATCCAGAATGCTCGAAATCCGCAAGAACATTTGCCAATTCGTCAATAATAAGGCTCGCGACTTTATTTCTCGATGGGCTGGACGCACACGCACTGGTGACATCTGTTACGGGCTCGTTAATACGCTCTCGGGCATCGCGTGACAGGGCGACATTAATGCCCACGCCAATTGCGACGGTGCAGGGGCCTCCGAACTCCGATCGCATTTCTATTAGTATGCCAGCAAGCTTAGAGTCGTCGTGATAGATATCGTTCGGCCACTTCAATTGCAACTCGGTCGCGCCACAACGGTTTAACGCGCGAACGATCGCGACTCCTACAACTAAACTTAAGGCCGACAGTGACGAGGGTGGCGAATTGAAGCACCATCCAAGCGACAAACAAAGACCGCTACCCGGTGGTGCGAGCCAGCTTCCGCCGCGGCGGCCGCGGCCGCGGGTTTGGTACTCGGCCAACCAAGCAACGCCGTGAATATTTTGCGCAGTTGCTAATTCGAGAAGGCGCTCGTTGGTGGAATCGGTGACGCGGTCTATTCGAAGGTCTTGTACGACCGCGCGTGTCTCGGTTGCGAACCCGCTGTCGATAAGGCGAGGGTCGAGAAATTCGTATCCGCCGGGAAGCCGGTAACCCTTACCAGACACGGCATGGATCTCGACTCCTTCAGCCTGCAGGCGCTTCACCTGGGCCCATACAGCACCACGCGAAATCCCTAATTCAGTTGCAACATCTTCACCCGAGTGGACTTGGCCGTTTTGCAACCGCTCCAATAAGACGAATGCTTTTTGCATAGCTCGCAGACTTTCCGGAGCCTTACTTCAGTATCGTCGGGTCCTCAGATCCGCCGCCGTCTTGGCCATCGAATTTCGGTGCACTAGGTAGCTTCACCGTTTCTCCGGGATCCATTCCTGCATTCGGCTCATCTGGCACCTCAAATGGTAGGACGGTGGCGTCTTCGTTTGTGAGCCCGCCTTCAAACAATGAGGTACTCATAAACGCTTCTAACGTAACATCCCCCCCTTCGTCCGCGGACGCTGACCCTGGCATCGCCGGCGGTATGGTTGCTGGCGCGTCAAAGGAGTCAGTTTCAAGAAACTCCTCTAGAGTCAGATCATTCGGATCGTCGAGTTTCGGCGTACCACCTTGTGCGACTGTTTCCATCTCGCCAAAATCATCTTCGTCGGATTGCGAATCCAAAATCGCGCTAGCTTTTTCCAGCTTTTCATCGAGCGAAACCTGCTCCGGGTCGCTATCGAACATTCCATCCCCTTCACCCTCCAGTGATGGACTGGCCTCGTCGTCTGGCGTCGGCCCGACGGTAATATCCTCGAAAAACGCCGATGCTTCGGCATCAAAGTCCCCGGAGTCTTGAGAGGGTGGCAAATCGAGGACGAGGCTCGGGTGATCTTCCGCGCCAACGGTATCAAGGTTAATTTCAACACCGAGTTCTTCGTCATCGTCTGGATCAACCGCGTTCTCGAATTCGTCAAGTTCGGCAGCAGAGATATTTTCATCCGTCGAGTCTAGGACAGATGGCGACTGTGGCGTTTCGGAAATTGCCGTATCCCCGCTATCAGTGGTTTCCGTACCGGAATCGGGCGTGGCACCTGTCAAATCAAAGATATCGGCATCCGCAAATGCTGCAGCAGGCCCTGCAGCCTCGAGACTTTCGCTTGCAGCGTTCCCACGTGATTCGTCGATATGCGCAGCAAGATCCATCGCGGAAGTTGCAGCAAGCGTCGCGGCGGTTGCCACTATCGTAGCCTCAGCGGGATTCGGATCGGCGAAGACCGTGTGGAAACCGTCGTCCATATCCGGTTGCGAGAAATCGAAATCGTACTTGTGGAAGCGGATTTTGTCGCCGTGCTTGAGTTGATGCTCACCACTGATCCGCTCGCCGTTTACGAAGGTACCGTTAACGCTACCTTGGTCGACGATCCAGAAGGAGTAATCCTTAAATTTGACTACCGCATGGCGGCGCCCAACGGTTCCCTTGTTCACCACCAAATAGTCGAGATGCTCGGTGTCCATTCCCGCGACTCTACCAACCATCATTGGTTTTTCATGGAGTCGAAAAGACTGGTGATCCGTGTAGCCATTAACGTCATTTATATAAGCTTCCGGCACCAGCAGATCAGATGATGCCGCGGCTGCTCCGGCAGCAGCAGCGGGAGCGGTGCTATCGCTAGAGGCCATTTGTTTCGAATTTTTACCACGCATCAAAAACCACGCTACGACTCCTACCAACAGCAGCAAGATTGCGGCGACGCCCAGTAGCTGGACCATTCCAGACGATTCTTCGTCTTGCAGCGGCTCGTCATCTGGAAACACTATCTCTGGAACATTTGTTGTTGGTTCTGGCGCGCCACTACCACCATCAGGCACCGGAGAACCGACGAGCTCTTGAGCGAGCTGCTCCATCGGAATGCCGGTCTCAGCCGATATTCCTTCTAGAGCGAGGCGCTCATCGGCGCTTAAACTAGCGAGGAAGTCGGCCGGAGACATCTCCTGCGGCAGTTCTTGCGCGGGCTCCATATCGTCTGGCAATGGCGTGACGACAACGGGTTCATCAACGATGGGTTGCGGTTCTGGAATTGGCTCGGGTTCTGGCTCGGCATTGAGCTTTTCGCTAACCGCCGA
Organism: Gammaproteobacteria bacterium; assembly: GCA_047611905.1. Taxonomy (GTDB): domain Bacteria; phylum Pseudomonadota; class Gammaproteobacteria; genus UBA11873. Next base: position 6,866 of record JBLFWZ010000238.1, read on the forward strand.
AAATACTTCACCCAAATCGGACGGAGCCATGGCACGAAAGTACTCACCACCGCTCTTTTTGGCGAGTGATTGAATCAAGAAAAAATCGGCGTGCTCAGTAAACGCAATCGCGAAGACTTTGATACCGTTTTCTGCCGCATCGACTGCTAGCTCATCGCGCAACCATTTCGTCTTCTCAATATCTGCTTCCGGCTTTCCGGTGTCCACGATGC
>JBLFWZ010000239.1:0-7037 GCA_047611905.1 Gammaproteobacteria bacterium
CCCAACATCCTTCGGACGCCTCGTCGATACCAAGCTCGCGTTTAAAGTGCGAGAAATCGCCGTTTACCGATAATGTCGCGGAGGTAAATATCCACGTCTGCGAATATGATCCGGTCATGGACTGAAACGGATCCGCGATCGAAACGGGTGTGGCGTGAAGAACGGCACCCCGCGCACTGGTTTCAAACCAACGGATCCATTGAAAATCGACATCTTCGCTGGCCGAAGAAAACAGTTCCAAACGTGCACAAAAACGTAACGCGCGCGCGTAACAGTTTTCCGCATTGGGGCCGCGTTCACTCGCAAGTTCTAGCTGGTCACGCAGTCGATTGAGAGATCGACGGAGTGCATTGAAATCTTCACCGACGTGTTCTTTATCACCGAGGTGGGACCATTCTCCGCGTGGACCAAAGCGACTTAGAGTTCGTACCAAATTCGCCGTCGCGATTTCAAGCTCGCCGGACGCGTCGCGCAATGTCGGCATGTCGGGCACTTCGGACTCACGAGCCACTAACGAGTCACGACATAAATCACGGAGTTGGCGAGTACTTAGCGAGGACCCGAAAAACGTCGAGGCCACATCCGGTACTTGATGCGCCTCGTCTAGCACGATGGTGTCGGCGCTTGGTAGAAGCTCGGCGAAACCTTCTTCGCGCAACGCCATATCGGCGAAAAGTAGATGGTGATTAACGACCACGACATCGGCACTTGCGGCATCACGTCGCGCCTTCACCACGAAGCACTCATCGAAAAAGTCGCATGATTGCCCCAAACAGTTATCGACCGTCGAGGTTACATTTGGCCAGATTGATGAATCATCCGGCAATCCGGCTGCCGTCGCGACGTCACCGCTATCGGTGTGTCTCGCCCACTCAGCAACGTAGGCGAGATCGTCTTGCTCGACGGGTGCAAGTTCACGTGATCCGTGCGCCTGATCTAGGCGATGCAGACAGAGATAGTTCGCGCGCCCTTTCAATAAGGCGACCGACATTCGGGACTTTAAGGCTGCTTGGACAAGCGGAATGTCTCGTTCAAACAATTGATCTTGTAAGGTCTTTGTTGCCGTGGAGATGATCGTCTTGCGATCACCATCGAGACACGGAACTAAATACGCTAAGGTTTTTCCGGTGCCCGTACCTGCTTCGCAAAGTAGCGTGCCACCGTCGCGCAATACTTGTTCGATATGTTCGGCCATGGCCTGCTGTTGCGGTCGCGTAGAAAATCCGGGCAGGGCCTGCGCGATTGCGCCCTGTTCACTTAGTAGCGCACGCGCACCTGTGCGGGCTTGTGCAGCATCGGCAGCATGAAGTTCATCGTCATTGACGCTCATTGCGGATGGCATTCAAGACCGTCGTCGGCCGTCCATTCGCGCCGCGCAATAATTTTGAATTGCGCAAGCGTCATGACACCACGTTTATTCGAAGGTTTCTTTTCTAATACTGATTCGATTGATGTGCGCGTAGCACAATAGATTTCTTGCGGCTCATAGTCTTCGCCCATTATAACGAGCACGGTTTCATCCCAGCTTTGATCGAGTTTCAATTGGCCGATCCTGGGCGTTCCTTTGGTGTCGCCAAAAACGACTCTGCCTTTTACCTGAACTCTGACCTGCGAGTCCTGATCTCGTCGTAGCGCATCGCATCCCGAGTTTAGTTCTCCAGGAAGCTCCAGAGCGAGCAGACGTATCGCATCATTGACAGCAATCTCTGCGCTTAGCGGAAGAGTTTTCCCAGTCGCTCGACGATATTCTGCCGCCAAACGCCGAGCCTCGGCCGTAAGTTTGTCAACGGAATAGGGCTCTGATGTCGCCAACGCACGCTCCTATATAAATCATGTTAAGCATGAAATATGTAACATAACTATATGATTTTATTTGCTAGTTGCCAAGTTTTATCGAAATACAGCCGATGCGTTACTCGTGAGCCCACGCTCCTAATGCGGGCTCTTTCAAGGAAGCTCAGTCAATCGCCATAGGGATCGAAACTCGTACATTCGTGAAGCGATTGCTTCCCAGTGCAGAGCATGAGCAAGCGATCGACACCAAGCGCGACACCAGACGAACTCGGCAGGCCAGCTTCAAGCGCTGCCAGGAATAATGGGTCAGATTTCATTTCGGGAAGATTCAGTTGCTGACGTCGAATGTTTTCGCCCTTGTGGCGATCGACTTGTTCTGCGTATTCCGTCAGCTCAAAATAGCCATTTGCGATTTCCACTCCGCCTATGATGAGTTCGAAACGCTGCGCAACGGGCGGCGGCCCGGGCGCGATGCGTGCATACGCGCATTGCTCGACGGGAAAATCATAAACGAATAGCGCATGCGTTGAGGGCCGAGTGCGGAGAAATAATTGCGCGAACAAAACGTCGAGCAATATGACTCGATCGGCACTCGCAATTCCTAGTTCGACCCCATGTTCTACCGCCGTATCCGCCAGGCGTGACGTCGACGCCGTATGCGGATCGAAGCCATATTCGCGCTGAAACAACTCGGCGTAAGTTTTGCGTTCGAAACGCAGTGAAGGCAACAACTTTATTACCAAGGCCTCGACGTCATCCATCAGCCGGTGATGGTCGAAGCCCAAACGGTACCATTCCAGCAACACGAATTCGGCTAGATGATGCCAGCCGGGCTGCTCGACGCGAAACGCGTGGCACAACTGGAATATATCCCCACTGCCGGCCGCCAACAATCGCTTCATCGCGAATTCTGGCGACGTTTGTAGGTAACCCCTGAGTCGTTTATCGGCGCCCGCAGGGGCGTTAACACTAAAACTCGCTAACGCCGGGTCTTGAGACCCGCACGGCATCAACAGCGGCGTGTCGACTTCCAGTACATGCTCGGCTGCAAAATAGTCGCGAATTTGTCGCATTGCCGACGAGCGTGTTCGCAACATTTCCATCGTTGCGCTCGGCTGCCAGTCACGTTGTTCAATCTTCCTTGGCACGCGACACGTATTCACCGGTGCGAGTATCAATCTTCAGGATGTCACCTTGTTCGATAAATAATGGCACTTTAACCACGGCCCCGGTTTCCATCGTAGCCGGCTTCGTTCCGCCAGAAGCGGTATCACCACGCACACCGGGATCGGTTTCGGCTATCGCAAGAATCGCAAAATTGGGCGGCACCACAGAAATTGGTTCGCCGTTCCACAAAGTAACCACGCAGCTCTCTTGCCCTTTTAGCCATTTAGTCGTATCGCCCATCGCCGCTTCAGATGCGGACATCTGCTCGAACGTTTCGGGGTTCATAAACGTCCAGCTATCGCCGTCGCTGTAGGAATACTCCATATTCGTTTCGACGACATCCGCGGCTTCGACCGATTCTCCAGACTTGTAGGTTTTCTCGATGACTCGGCCAGACTTAAGGTTTCGAACCCTGATCCGGTTGAACGCTTGGCCTTTACCGGGTTTGACAATCTCGTTCTCTACGATGGTATAAGGGTCTCCATCGAGCATGATTTTTAGACCCATTTTGAATTGGTTCGTGCTGTATGACGCCATTACAATGAAATCTCGACTATTTAAGGCGGGCGTATGATAACTCGAAGCATGGATGAGGATCAGCAACCGCGATGGATTGAAGAACTCCGTCAAGCGTACACCGACCCGTTAAGCTTACTCGAAGATCTGGCGTTAACAGCTAGCGAAGTGGACTTGGCATCAGTAGAAACAAATTTTTCGTTTCGAGTGCCCCGACCTTTTGTTTCAAGAATGCGCCTCGCGGACGCAAACGATCCGCTGTTGTTGCAAGTTCTACCACGCGAACAAGAGTTCACTGTCCACGACGGCTTTAATCTCGACCCGGTTGGCGACTTACCAAGTCGTCGATCGCCGGCTTTGCTGCAGAAATATCATGGCCGCGCGTTGATAATTGCAACAGGAGGTTGCGCAATTAATTGCCGCTATTGTTTCCGTCGCCACTTTCCCTACGCGCAAGCAGTCGGATCTAGCAACATCGACCGAGCGATTTCCGACTTGCATGCCGACCGGTCAATCAACGAAATTATCCTAAGCGGCGGTGATCCACTGCTGCTAGACGACGACAAGCTAGCAGACCTTATTGCGCAATTAAACGCAGTCCCCCATTTACGCCGACTGCGAATTCATACCCGACTACCGGTGACGATTCCTGCGCGTTTTACGGATCAGTTGATATCAACATTGGTCACCTCGAAACTGACGCCAGTGATCGTCTTCCACATTAATCACGCAAATGAGATTGACCATACTGTCTCAGCTGGCCTGCAACGCTTCGCCATGGCCGGAATTCGATTATTAAATCAGAGCGTTCTGCTGCGCGGTGTTAACGACGACGAATCTGTTCTGGCGGATCTCTCGGAAGCTCTGTTTGACGCCTCCGTCCTTCCTTACTACGTACACATGCTTGATCCGGTTGCCGGCGCCGGCCACTTTGACGTTAAAGACGCACACGCAAAAATGCTTGAAGCGAGGCTCCGTGTAAAATTACCGGGCTATTTGGTGCCGAGATTCGTACGCGAAATTGCTGGTGAATCGAGTAAGACACCCATTTAGCAATCTACGCACTCAAGTTAGATCGGGCTACCGCCGACATAGATCTCGAACGGCGACCCTCCCCTCCCTATATGTCCCGTTCGCTGGAGAGTCGGTATTAATACCGACTCTCCCTTTTTTTCGGCGCCTAGCCGCTGCGATTATTCACCTATGCTCGGCAGCGCGAACGCCAGCAACACGTTACCGGGTAGTCCACCCCATTTGCTATATCCGGACACGACATAAACCCAGCCATCGGTAATAACCGGGCCAGTCGCATCTATCGCCCCGCCCTGCCCTTTCGCGCCATTGACGGTTTTAAACTCTCGCGCAGTGTCATAGGTCCATAAAACCGCGCCGGTATCCGAATCAAAAGCACGTAGATGTCCGCTCATTGCGCCCGCAAAAATAACGCCAGGGATGCCACTTACTGCGGCGGTTTGTGCAGGGCTACACATGGGCCTGTCACCGCAATTAATGGCAGGTGCGCGCCACACAACATCCCCCGTCGTTAGATTCAGTGCTACAACGCCGCCGCCGGTCTTCGAGTCCATCGCGAGTTTTGGATCGAGTAAATCCGTGCTATTCCAGCGTATGTCACCCAAGGCGACGTAAACTTTTTCCCCGTCATTCGCAGGACCCCATTCGATACCACCGAGAATGCCGCCTTCGGCGACCTTTCGCTGCCACAACAATTTACCGCCGTCGTCTGGGTCTAGTGCATGTACGACACCCGATTTCTGCGCCGCTAGTAGCACGCGCTGGCCGCTCGCAAGCGTCACTAAACTCGGCGAGCTACCCATGTCGTAGTCGAGCCCCGGATTGCTCGGGCAATTCGTTTTATCGGCCGTACCGCACGACATATTCCATGCATCTCCGCTTGAGCCTTGATAGCTCCACAATACTTTTGTCGTTTTGGTATCGATTGCAAGGATAGCGTCGCTCGTAGAGGTTGCCGGCTGCGATGCGTTCTCACCCGTGCCGACGTACACGACATCACGTTTTTGATCGTAAGTCGGAGCAGACCAAATCGTCGCCCCCGACGGACCGTAAGAAACATTACCGACCGAGTTTTTACCAGTTTCTTTAGGTTCTTCCTCGATAGTGTATCGACGCCAGCGCTCTGTGCCCGTGGCGGGATCAAGTGACACGACACTACCTCGAAATACACAACACACGGCATCGGTTGCGGCCACTAAAGTAGATTCGGTCGCCGTTACCGGCACCAAAAGTTGGTTGTCCGCCAACAGGAAACTGCCCATAAGCCTAGAAGCGGGAAATTCATCCACCTTTTTCCGCCAAACGAGTCTACCGCTGGTCGCGTCCACGGCGTAGGCCGTTCCGTTGAGATCGCCGAAAAACGCGACGATCGAATTCTTACCGTCTATTTCAATCGTTCCGACAACGACAGAATTCTTTACCGGGCCATCAGCCTGGAAGCGCCAGTGCAGGCAAGCACTTTTCGCATCAATCGCATAGACGGTGCCGTTGCGACTACCGACAAACAGGCGGCCGCTAACCACGGTCGGTTGCGCCTCTGCGATTGTTTCACCCGGGAAGGCAAAAGCCCATTGCAGTTCCAAATCGGGGACTTCGGTTGGCAAGAGCCGCGCGCTTTCGGCATTTTGAAACCGCGTGTTTTCCGGCCCATTACCCCAGCCGTTCCAGTGTGGCCGAGCGAATAGCTCGCCCTCGGGCCACGGGCTTGCTGCACACAACTTGTCCTCTTGCACGTTCCAGTTTGGATCGTAAGTTTTGCCGGTTAAGTATTCAGCGACTGCGACCCTCTCAGGACCATTGAGACGGAAGTTACCCACGACTCTCATCACCCCCGTCTGCAGCGCCCGAATTATCGTTCCGGTCGGCATTGCTGCAAGCGTGTCTCGATGTGGAACGTGAGCGGTGACGCTGTCGTGACATGCAGCACATTCGGCTGCGTAGAGTGTTGCGCCATCGCGATCTGGAGCGGCACTGCTCGTAACGGACATCGAGCACAGTGCAAACGCCGCCACGCATCGAACAATTGATTTCGTTAGAGAAGCCATCGAGATCCCCCGTTTATGTCGACAAACTGCGCACTTAGCTTACTCTTTCGCGCACGCAATTGACGATAGTTAAATTTGTCGACGCACGGGAATCAGCTTGAGTATTGCGAATGACGGAGAGGTTCGTCAGTGCTTCGATAGGAGACCGGAATCTCGCCATAGCAACTGCGGTATGGCTTACACGATCTCCATGACGTCTACTTTCTGAAAGCCGCGCGGTAATTTCAAGCCACGATGCGCACGCTCAGAACGATAGTGGTCGAAATCCTTTTGCTTAAGAGTAATGTGTCGACTACCAGCAGTAATTTTCAATGCGCCGTGCGCAGGAATGGCAACAGCGGTCATCATGTACTCCTCGCGTGACTTTAGTTTTGCAGCCGGAATTTGCATCATTTTTAAGCCTTTACCGCGCGCCAACTCTGGCAACTCGGTGGCGCTGAAGATCAGCAAATAGCCCTCGTTCGTCAGGCATGCGATTTCGTC
>JBLFWZ010000240.1:0-6952 GCA_047611905.1 Gammaproteobacteria bacterium
ACCTTGCCCCAACGACGTAAGGCATCCGCGCCACGACGTTCATGCGCTAAGGTTGTCATCGCGACATTCCAGCCGTTGCCGATCGTGGAGACTAAATTCTCTGGTGGGACATGCACATCGGTGAAAAAGACTTGATTGAACGATGCGTGACCATTCATCTGTTTTAGTGGCTGCACCTCGATGCCCTGTTGGCGCATGTCGAGAATAAAAAACGATAAACCTTGATGTTTTGGCGCGTCCCAATCGGTTCGCGCGAGTAGCAAACCCCATTCCGCATGATGGGCGCTGGTGGTCCAGACTTTTTGTCCGTTGACGACCCAGTTATCGCCGTCACGATCCGCGCGGGTCGTCGCCCCAGCGAGATCCGAACCGCTACCAGGTTCGCTAAACAACTGGCACCAGGTATCTTCACCCGTGAGCATGCGCCGCAAAAAGCGCGACTTTTGATCGTCATTCGCGCAATCCAACAAGGTCGCGGCAGCCAACATACGTATGCCGATTTTCGCGACACCTACAGCACCGATCCGCTCAAACTCTGCATCGACTACTGGATTCATAGCGACCGGTAATCCGCGTCCCAACCATTGCTCGGGCCAATGCGGCACGCCCCATCCAGAATCGGCTAACTTATTTCGCCATTCGACCAGGCCGACATCCGGATCCCAGTTTGCTTCCAGCCAAGTGCGCGCATCCTTTTGGACCTCGTTTTCGTTATCGTTATCGTTATCGTTGCTCATGCCAGCTCCTCCTGTAATGAGATATAGCGTTCGCGGTGATAGCTCGGGTCGTCCAACAGCACTTCGGAACTCTTCGCACGTTTGAACCAAAGATGCGTGTCGTGATCCCAAGTAAAGCCAATGCCGCCATGCAGTTGAATGCTCTCGATGGCCGTGCGCATGTAGGCGTCTGCGGTGGTGGCTTTCGCGAGCGAAGCCAAGGCTGAGACGTCCGGATCGTTTTCGGCCCGTGCTTCAGCAGCGTAATAAGCAGCGGATTTTGCAAGTTCTACATCAAGCAGCATTTCCGCGCATTTATGCTTCACAGCCTGGAACGAGCCAATGACCCGACCGAATTGCATGCGCAGTTGCGCATACTCCACCACTGAGTCGAGTAAGGCTTGCGCGCCGCCAACCATTTCGTTCGCAAGCGCGATCGCACCGTCATCCAGAGTCCGTGTAATAGCGGCAACCGCATCCTCGGAATCGTTCAACGCCTGCGCGCTCACCTCGTTGAAGCTGAGTTCGGCGAGTTTTCTGGTCTCGTCGATCGTGTCCAACGCTCGGCGTTGCAATCCATTGGCAGTGCCTTCTACGACGAATAATCCGATCCCGTCCGCACCGCTCGTGCCCGGTTGTCGTGCCGCGACAACAACCCAGTCTGCGACGTGGCCGTCGAGCACGAATTTCTTTTGTCCGTTGAGCACAAACCCGTTACCGGATGGCACCGCCGTGAGTTCAACGCTGTCGCAATTCCAATGGCCGCTTGCTTCAGCAAGCGCCAGGCAGGCAATTTTCTTGCCACTAACGAGACTCGGCAATAAGGCTTGTTTCTGCGCTTCACTGGCCCCGTGCAGAATCGCAGAGGTGGCGAGGATCGAGGAGCCGAAGTAAGGAGAACACAATAAGGACCGCCCCATCTCTTCTACTACAATCCCGACTTCGACGAAGCCGAATCCGGCACCGCCATAGGTTTCTGGTACGTGCAGCCCTGCCAGACCCAAGTCTTCGCACAACTGTCGCCACACCTCGCGGTCGAATCCATCGGCTGTTTGCATGAGACGGCGTACTTCGGTGGTTGGCGACTTATCGCGCACAAAACGTTGCACAACAGCACGAAATTGCTCTTGCTCATCGGTAAAACTGAATTGCATTTATCCCCCTTCGCGGCGCGAGACGCGTGACGCGCGAACTATGTATTGACGATCCCGGCCGTGGATATTAGCTTGATCACCCTACAAACCTACAATCTTTGGCAGATTCACTAGAGCGGCGTGTTCGATTCTATGAAACCACCAGGGAACCACTTGCCCACAGGAGACCAAGATGAAGATCAAAGCTGCAGTCCATCGCGAACTCAACCGGCCGCTCAGTATCGAAGAGGTTGATGTCGCCGATCCAGGCCCCTACGAAGTATTAGTTAAAACCGTTGCCTGCGGCGTTTGCCATAGCGATCTACACGCCTTGCACGGCGGCATTCCTTCGCCTACTCCCGCCGTTCTAGGTCACGAGCCAGCCGGTATCGTGCTGCAAGTGGGTAGCCAAGTACGCAACGTCGCGCCCGGTGATCATGTCATCGCGTGCACATCGATGTTCTGCGGAAGTTGCTTGCAATGCGTGCAAGGACGTCCGCATTTGTGCCTCGATCGTGGCGCGTGCATGCGCGACGAAGGCGAAGGCCCGCGCCTTAGCCAAGGGGCGGACACGATTCATCAGTTTGCTGATCTCGGTGGGTTCGCCGAAGCGATGCTATTGCACTATCGCGCGGTGGTGAAAATTGACAAAGACATTCCGCTCGATCGAGCAGCACTAGTTGGCTGCGCCGTCACCACGGGTGTTGGTGCTGCATTGAATACCGCGCAAGTTACACCAGGCTCGTCGGTGGTGGTGTTCGGCACCGGTGGGGTTGGTATTTCAGTGATCCAAGGCGCACGCATTGCCGGCGCGCGGCAAATTATCGCGGTCGATATCCGAGACGACAAACTTCAGAACGCGTTGGCGTTTGGCGCGACCGACACGATTAACTCAACGAAAGTTGATCCGGTGAAAACGATCAAAAAAATGACTCGTGGCGGCGCGGAATTCGCATTCGAAGTGGTTGGCATTCCCGAATTACTCGAACAAGCGTTTTATTGCTTAGCCCCGCACGGCACGGCCATATTGGTCGGCGCCATACCGGTCGGGCAAAAAGTCTCGATTAACGCCGGTCATTTTTTCGCCGAGAAACGCATCATTGGCTGCATGATGGGATCGAATCGATTCACCGTCGACGCGCCTCGTTACCTAGATCTTTATCGTCAAGGGCGACTCGATCTCGACGGGATGGTCACCCGCCACGAGCCGCTCGAACGCATTAGTAACGCGTTCGAGGCGATGGAGTCTGGTGAGGTGACGCGCACCGTTTTGATGTTCGATTAAAGTCGGATCTTTTTGCTTGAACGAAATCACTGATAGGAAATAAATATGTCCACACTTGATACGACTGATCTCGGTGTCACGATAGAAAACCATATTGCGACGGTTGAGATCCAACGCCCGCCGCACAATTTCTTCGACATCGATCTCATTGAACAGATCGCCGACACCTATGAAAAATGCGATCAGCTAAATGAGGTCCGCGCGATCGTGCTGTGCGCACAAGGCAAGAATTTTTGCGCTGGCGCGAATTTCGGGGCGAGCGATTCTGGTAACGCAAAAGATAGCTCGAAGGGCGAACTGTCGAATACTTTGTATCGCCAAGCGGTGCGGATCTTTCGCGCCGCCACCCCGGTAGTTGCGGCCGTTCAAGGCGCTGCGATCGGGGGTGGTCTAGGTCTCGCCGTATCCGCGGACTTTCGCGTAACGTGTAAAGAAGGACGGTTCAGTTCTAACTTTACGAAACTCGGCTTCCATCCCGGATTTGGCTTGACGGTGACGTTGCCGGAGCTGATCGGTAAGCAACGCGCGAGCTTGATGCACTTAACGGGCCGCCGCTTAAATGGCGAAGAAGCCGCCGCCTGGGGTCTCGCCGATCAATGCGTTGCGCTTGAGAATGTGCGGGTAGCAGCAACGTCGTTGGCAGCCGAAATTGCCGGTTGCGCCCCGCTAGCGACAATCTCGACCCGCACGACATTGCGCTTAGGGCTCTCGGATCGAGTTGCCAGACAAACCGATCACGAACTCGTCGAGCAAAACGCACTGCGTAGCACTGAAGATTGGAATGAAGGAATAAAAGCAGCGGCGGAACGACGCGAGCCAAATTTCGTCGGCAAATAAGCGGTCTCAAATGCAGCGAACCTAAGAATTCGAAACGGACTTCCAATTCTTAGGTTCGATATTCAAATCACTGCGCTGAACTCAGGGTTAGCGCCGCGCACCCATCGCGCCCGGTAATATTACCGAACGTTGTAGTCGTCAGTAGTTGCAGCCCATTGGTCGTAGGTTCAATATCGGTCAGATAATAAAAGTCGCAAAGTCCCGCTGGCACCACGAGGAGAAGACCATGTTAAACGCATCGCAAACTTACCGAATTTTGATACTAGCCTTCATGTTGGCGATTAGCGCGAACGCTAATGCCAACACGAGCTTCACGTTCGACGGCCCGGACGCCCAAGGCTGGTCGGTACTCGATTATACGAACGGCCGCGCTTTTACCGGTGAAATTTACGCGCCGGGAACGACTGGAGTCGGCAATCCGGCTGCAACCGATCCAACCGACGCCATTCTGGCAGATGATCCGAGTGCAAATGAAGGCGCACGATTTGGGGCGCCGGCACCATTCATCGGTAACGCGGGTAGCCTCGTTGGTGGAACATTAACGTTTGACTTAACAGTCGCAACAAATTTTGACGCAAATGAATACACCTTAAGCCGCGCACTAGGATTGGTCCTCGTAGAACGTGGGGTCGAAGCGCTTATTTATACCGGAGCACTTCCGGATGATTCTTGGACAACATACTCTGTTAACTTAGGTCCTAACGCTGGGCCATTCACTGTCTCACCCGAACCAGGTCTCAGTGGCTTTTCTATACCAGAAGTAGGGCTTTGGGCGTACGTACCAGACATCACGGCTGCGCTCCCGTCTTTTAGTGATCCAACATTGGCGCAATTCAACTCAATCTTTGGCGCGGTCGATCGATTTACGATCGTTGGTGAAGTGCTCGACGGCCCCACCGAAATTTTAGCGTTAGACAACGTGAATTTGACGGTTGTCCCCGTGCCTGCGGCGTTGCCTCTGATGTTGTCGGCACTATTCGGCGTAGTCGCCGCGAGTCGCCGTCGCACGTCCGTCACGTAGATCATTGCCATCACTCGCGCGGTCTAGTTGCCGCGCGAGCACATTCATTCTGTCGGATATTGCGAAGCTGCCACTGCTTAGCAAACGACCCCACTCTCGCTTCAAACTCGCATTTGCAGTAACGACTTCACTTTTAGTCTGCGCGACAAGACCAGCAGTCATCATCGATTAACGCCATATCAAACCGCCGCAATTCGATTCAATAAAAATCTAAGTCCAGGGCAACTGCAGGGCTTGACCACACTGGGCCAAGCCGTCGACTATGTCGACCTAAGAAAATTGCCCCCAACTGGTTCGCCAAATTTATTCGAGTTGGCGTCACTAGTTCAGAGTCCAAACATGAGGAGAATTTCAATATGCCCAATGCAACTGAAGAGTTTGATCTAGTTATTCGCGGCGGTCGAGTCGTCGATGGTACGCGCATGCCTGCGTTCAATGGTGACATCGCCGTAAAAGACGGCCTAGTTGCAGAAGTTGGCAATGTACGAGGCAAGGGGACCAAGGAAATTGACGCGAGCGGCCTTATCGTCGCACCGGGTTTCATTGACGTACACACACACTACGACGCGCAATTGAACTGGGATCCTTATGCTTCCCAATCGTGTTGGCACGGCATTACTAGCATCGTCATCAGTGCCTGTGGTTTTGGCTTTGCACCCTGCAAACCAGCCGATCGCGAACGCGCCATGCGACGCATGACTCGAGTCGAAGCCATTCCCTACGACTCCATGAAAGAAGGCATGCGTTGGGATTGGGTGAGTCAACGTGATTATCTTGAGTCGCTGGAAAACGCTGGCATCGGCGTAAATGTCGCCGCCTACATTCCGCAATCACCCATCCGTGCGTGGGTGCTCGGCGAGGAAGATTCAAAGCGCGAAAAAATCACTGACGACGAACTCGAGCAGATGAAAGAACTCGTACGCGATGGCTATCGCGCTGGTGCGCTCGGCTTGTCCACCGACTTGAATTTAATCGATCGCGATTACGACGGTTCCAAGCTACCAAGTTTGATCGCACTGCCTGAAGAGACCGAAGCCTTGATTTCCGTCGCCAAGGAATTCAACGTCGGCTCCATCGAGGTCACACCGCAGTCCTTACATTTAGGACCTGAAGAAGCTGCGCTACTCGAGCGTTGGGCAGAACTGAGTGGTCGACCCGTGTACTACAACGCCATCCTGCAAGTGCATCACTTGCCTGGCCAGTGGAAAGAAGCCTTAGCGCTACTCGAAGATCTCAATACACGCCATCGAATTTATGCGCTCGGCAACTGCCATCGCATTGAATCGTTGTTTAATTTAATCGAGTACAACTTATTCGACGACATGCCCGAGTGGAATACGGCGCTCGCTTGCCCGTTAGAAGAACGACTCGCAAATTTAGCCAACCCCGAAGTGCGTGAACGCTTGCAACATGACCTCGATCACTACACGAATCGCTTATGGTCTGGTAACTGGGATCGGATCAAAATCTTCGAATCCGAGCAAGCAAACTTCAATGGCCGCTATATCGGCGAAATTGCTCGCGAGATGGGGGTTGAACCACTTGATGCGTTCTGCGACATCGCGCTCGGTGAAGGCTTGCGCACCATGTTCTTAATCGAAGACCTGAACAATACGGAAGACGAGGCAGTCGCGGAGATCGTTAGCCATCCGTTAGTCATTCCCGGTCTGTCGGACGGCGGCGCGCACACGCAGTTCTTATGTCTCGGTAAATATCCCACCGTGCTGTTAAGCAAATGGGTTCGCGACAAAAAAGTCATGTCCTTAGAAGAAGCACACTGGCGCTTGTCGTATATGTCTGCTGCCTCTATCGGACTCGAAGGTATCGGCACTTTGGAAGTCGGCAGACCTGCTGACATCGTCGTCTACGATCTTGAAAAACTTGCTGTCACCCCGGAAGAACCTGTCTATGAAGACATCATTGCAGGTGGCAAACGACTGATCCAGAAAGCGATTGGTTA
>JBLFWZ010000241.1:0-6920 GCA_047611905.1 Gammaproteobacteria bacterium
GGATGGCATTGCGCAATTCGAGCAGCGAGACTTGTCGTTCGGCTAGTCGGGCAGGGTCGACGTAGATTTTAATTTGACGATCGGTGCCGCCCCAGACCTCTACTTCGGCAACCCCTGGAATGCGTTCTAAGCGCGTGGCTACGAAGTCACGAATATAATCCTGCAGGATGCCGACGTTTACATTTTTGGGATTATTCTTCTGCGGCGTAATGCGGAAAAACATGAATGGATTGTTCGATGTCGAAGTCGTTACGATCCGCGGTTCGTCGACGTTTTCCGGATATGCCGGTACTTGCGCGAGCGCATTGTTAACTCTAATTAGGACGTCGCTGAGATCCACCCCGTGGGGGAACTCGAGTTCGATACGGGCCTGCCCTGTGCTCGCGTTCGAGATCATCCGGTCCAAACTTGGAATGGTGCGCAAATAATCTTCTTGTTCGACGATTATTTCTTTTTCGATGTCTTGTGGCGTCGCGCCTGGCCAGGTTGTGCGCACCGAGATAACGCGCGCGTCTAGATCAGGAATCATTTGTTTGGGCAGGCGGTTAACTGCGTTGATGCCAAAAACGCACACGATTAGTATCGCAACAGTCAGGATGACCGGTTTATGAACGACGAAGTTGAACACGCCGGGTCAGATATCGGTCGCCAATTCATCGGCCACGGTGACAACTTGCCCAGGCCGAAGAATTTCGTTGCCGCGCACAATGACCCGCATTCCGGCTTGAAGATCGTCGCCTACGATTTCGACACTGTTTCGATAGACCCGGCCGGTACTCACCGCAACGGAGGTGGCTTTAGTAACGCCATCTTCAACGACAACAGTCCACACTGATTGTTTCCCATTCGGGCGTCTGACGACCGCGTCTTGGGGAACCAGGAGCGCGGCGCTTTTGGAGGCGTCTTCAATTCGCATCATTACGCGCGCAGACATTCCTGGGGCGAGGCGTCCTAAATCGTTTGCCAAATCTATCTGCACGGGAAAGGTCCGCGCCGCGCTATCACTGACTGGAATTTTCGCAGTGATCTCCGTGTCGAAAACTTCGTTGGGAAGCGAATCAAATCGAATACTTACTCTAGTGCCTTTACGAATCTGGCTGAAGTAATATTGCGGCACTGGAGTGACCAAGCGTAGCAATTTTGTTTCGACTAGCTCGATGAGCGGATCACTGGTATCGACCCATTGGCCAACCTCTGCGAGTTTCAGACTCACGACACCCTCGAATGGAGCACGCACGATGTGTCGATCAAGTAAGGCTTGCGCGCGCCGCAATGAAGCGCGGGCTTGGGCGAGCGCCGCGCCGGTTATATGAATTTCGGAACGTGCAGTTTCAACGTTTGTTTTCGGAACGTGCTGCTGCTTTGCCAATTCAGTTAATTCAGCGAGTCGACGACGTGCCTCATTTTCGCGCGCTGTCGCCTCATCGACCTCAGCGCTGGCTAGCGATTTCGCAATATTTGCGAGTTCGCTATTGAGTTCCACTACGACTTGATCTCGTGTGATCTGATCGCCTGAGTCCACATTTAGGCGCTCGATCAGGCCTTCAACTTCGCTCGACAGTTGGGATACGCGTACGGCCCGTAGACTGCCGGTTAAATTAATCTCTTCAGCGATCACTGCGCGCATTACTTTCGCGACGCTGACGGGCATTGTTCCTTGCCCAAAAACAGCGAGATTAATGCAGACTAAGCCGATAAAGGAGAGGGTTAAGATTGCGCGTTTCATGATATTAAATGTTGTACAGCATGAAGATACATTAGCCGAAGTGATGCGCCTATACTACCTGGGGAGCCTGACGACGACCGTCTCGAAAAGGCGTGTGCCGTGCGAAAAAACCACACCAGAAATTTGTTTCGTACTCGAGCCAGGTCCGAAAAAATTATCGAACTATCATCGACTGCGAACCATCCGAGATATTGATGCCCAATTTTAATAAAATCTCGAGCACCGCATGCGAAATCTTTGTCGTCGTCTGCTTAGCGATCGGGGCGGCCAGTTTCGTCTATGCCAGCGAACCACCCATCGTCGATATGCACGTCCACACGGCAGGGATCGGCAGCGGCGTGAGCGGCTGCTTTATCGCACTCAGTTTGCGTAACAGTTACAAATTTTCATTTTATTTGCGTGCCTTCGGCGTCACGGAAGAAGAATTGACGAGCTTGGGAGATGCGCACGTGATTCAACGCATAGCCGATCGAGTTCGCACATCAGTCAAAGTCGACCAAGCGGTGGTGCTTGCGATGGATGGGGTGATAGATGGAAACGGCGAGCTGGATAAATCACGGACTCAGATTTACGTCCCGAACGAGTTCGTTAGCCGTGAGACTGCTCGCCATAACAATTTGTTGTTTGGCGCGAGTATTAACCCGAATCGAGAAGACGCCCTCGCCCGATTAGAAGAAGCCAAACGCAATGGCGCCGTTCTTGTGAAATGGATCCCGGCGATTATGGCCATAGACCCGGCCGACCCACGCCACACCAAATTTTATAGAAAGCTGGTCGAGCTGGAACTACCGCTTTTGATCCACCTCGGCCAAGAGCGCTCGTTTGGTGACGCGCAAGATGAACTCGGCGATCCGGTGCGGTTAAAACTTCCACTGTCCATTGGCGTTACCGTCATTGCTGCGCACATCGCTTCGACAGGAAAGAATGAGGGCGAGGGGAATTTTGAGCGTTTGGTGCCAATGTTCAAGCAGTATCCGAATTTGTACACCGACATTTCGAGTCTGACGCAAATTAACAAGTTGGGTTATCTAGGCGATGCGCTAGACATCCCAATGCTTGCCGAACGAATGATATACGGCAGCGATTGACCGCTGCAGTTTTTCCCATTAGTGTCGCCGTGGTTTCAGTTTGGGCGTGCAAAGTTTAGTGAACTCAACGAGGTTAGCAAACTAACAAACCAATGGGATCGTGACGTCGCGTTGAAGCGCATCCTGGGTGTTTCGCGGCAAGTCTTCGCACAAGGACTGCCAAGGTGCTAAAAATACCCTAAAAATACCCTAAAAGGACTTCTGTAGAAGACTCCTGCGGCATAATTTTCGGTTGTCCGAGCATGGATTGCATTCGGCTTTTTAGACGAGCGTTTCGTGCACGAAATTTATTAAGCTCGTCCACGAGCGGCTATCGGCGACTTCGTTATAGACCGTGCCCATCACTGGATTATTTGCATTTGGGTTCGAAAACGCGTGCATAGTATTTCCATAGGTGTGGAGTTGCCAATCAGCACCCGCCTCGCTGAGCTCGCTTTCAATTGCGAGCACATCTTCTTTAGTTGCCATCGGATCGTCATTGCCATGGAGGATTAATATTTTTGCGGCAATTTTGTTGCCATTGGTGTTGCCAGGAGCGCCAAGTAAGCCGTGCAGACTGACAACGGATCTGACACTTGCGCCGGATCTCGCCAGGTCGAGAACACACAATCCCCCAAAACAATAGCCGATTGCGGCAATCCGGTGTTTATCGACTTCCGGTTGATTACATAGCGCGTCGAGTGCGCAATGCAGGCGCGATTGCAGCATGGCGCGATCATCCATAAGCGGTTGCATGAGGCGAGCATTTTCCTCCACGCTTTTGCCGACCGTACCCCCGCCATATAGATCAATTGCGAAGCCTACGAACCCCTGCGCAGCCAATATTCGCGCCTTATCGCAGACGAATTCGCCGCGGCCTTCCCAGGTATGCGCAATCATTACCGTCGGACGTGGCTTGCCACCGTCTTCTTTAAAGGCCATGTACGCCGTTAATGATGTGCCATTGTGTGTGTAATCAACGTATTTTTCGATCATTCATGGCTTCCTATTAAAACGATTCTGAGCGACGAGCATGGCATCGGCGCTCATTGATTTAGTTATTGAGAACGCATCACTTGGGTCGACACTCGGTTTCGTGTCTCGGCCACGCGACCCACTAAAAGACGAGCTTATTGTAGGCCAGACTTTCGTGGCACAACCACCGCGAACGACTCTCGCCGTCAGAACCACGGGTCGGAGCTTTGCTCGATGAATGCAGATTGTTAGGAGTCGCGTAATTTGTGAAATAGAACCGCCACCTAGCCACCTAGCCACCTAGCCACCTAGCCACCTAGCCACCTAGCCACCTAGCCACCTAGCCACCTAGCCAGGTAGCCAGGTAGCCAGGTAGCCAGGTAGCCAGGTAGCCAGGTAGCCAGGTAGGCGTAGCGATTTTTGACCTTTTGAGCCGACTACAAGCTTGCCGCGTCGCAACAAATCGTCGTGCCGCCGAAGCATAAGCTGCTACCACCAAGTCCCTGTGGGTAACCCTGTCACAAAACGGACCACACGGCGGCGCATTGTGATGCCGCGATCCCTATACTTTCTGCGAGATCGGCCGATTTGTTGTGGCCTAAAGGAAGAACGGATTGACCAAGATAACCAGGGATCTCGTGTCCGAAACCACACTTGAGCCGATTTAGATCCAATTATGTTGAATGTCACGCAAATCCTAACAGCAGAAGTTGTCGACCGGCTCGATGCGGCATTTGAATGCATGTTCGGTAGTGCTGAAAGGATCTACGTCCAACATGCGAAAGACGCTGCGGCCGGTGCGCTCGCGCAGATCGCAACGAGTGACGCGCTCTACCACAACGTTGAACACACCGTCCACGTTACGATTGTCGGCATCGAAATTCTAAAAGCCCGGCATCTTGAGGCGAAAAACGTATCGCGCAAAGAGTGGTTGAGCGTGATCATCGCGCTGCTGTGTCACGACATCGGCTATGTGCGTGGCGTCTGCGAATCCGACGACGGCGAGCGGTTGTCAAACGGAATTGGCAACCAGTCCACCCGCATCGCCATACGCCACAGCGATGCGGCACTAATGCCAATCCACGTGAACCGCGGCAAGCGTTATGTCGAGGAACAATTTGGCCAACTTGCGCTTGTTGATATCCCTCTCATTCAATCGTGCATAGAACGCACGCGATTTCCTGTACCGATTGATCCCAGTTATTTATTAACCGGAGATTATCCGGGACTTGTCCGTGGCGCAGACCTTATCGGACAGTTAAGCGATTTGCGATATCTGAATAAATTATCTGCGATCTTTTATGAATTCGAAGAGATTGGTTTTAATGAAAGGATGGGTTATGGCTTGCCCGGCGACTTGCTAGAAGCCTATCCTCTGTTTTTCGAACAAAGCGTACATCCCTACATTGTCGAGTCCGTACGTCTACTTGAGAGCACTGAAGAAGGGCGCGAAATTGTCGACAATTTGTACACTAATCTCGATGACGCGCGGCAGCCAGATATGTTTAAGGCGGTTGTCCAAACCCGCTAGTTCCGGTGCCCGGCGTAGCGGGCGCAACCGCGCTGCTCGCGAAAGTCGAATTTATTTGTGATTGCTCGCCCGCTCGCCAACGCTGTGTTTCGCGCCTGTCAAATCTTGCTATTCATTTGGGTGCCCTGCGCGTTTGCGTCTCAACCAAAAACAGACTTCTCACTAGACGAAATTGCAGAAGGAGTATTTGTCCATCACGGCCGCCATGTTGATATTACTCACGTCGAACGTGGCGATAGCGCCAATATTGGCTTCGTCGTCGGGACACAATGCGTCGCGGTGATTGATAGCGGCGGGGCGATTTCGACGGGACGGGCGTTGTTGTCTGTAATTGAGAATCAAACTTCAGTGCCAGTTTGTTACGTCATCAACACACATGTGCACTTCGATCACGTACTTGGGAACGCTGCTTTTTCACATCTCAACGTGGATTTCGTCGGTCACTCTAATGCCATAGGTGCTATGACCGCGAGCCGCGCCTATTTTCAGGAAGAATTTTCGCATGAATTAACGTCTGATAATTCTAACGTCGTGATAGCGCCGACCGTAATAGTCGACGACCACTTGAGGCTTGAGCTTGGCGAGCGAACATTATTGCTCGAAGCGCACGCGCGCAGTCACTCCGACACTGACCTAACTGTATTGGACAAGAAAACGAGCACGCTTTTTACCGGCGATCTGGTGTTCGTCGATCGACTGCCCATTATTGACGGCGAGCTTAGAGCGTGGGTGCGTTGGCTCGAGACTTACAGGAGGAAACCGTTCGCGCGAATTGTCCCAGGTCATGGCCCATCGAATACACCTTGGCCTGACGGCGGCGAAGCAATTGCTCAATACTTGCAGACCTTAGTCACAGATGGCCGCGCTGCGATTCGAAATGGGGTTTTTCTAGAAGATGCGATGGGCTCCATGAGCTACGAAGCCGCGAAGCCTTGGTTAGTCAACGAGCGCCATCCTCGAAATGTGAGTCGTGCGTTTCGTGAACTTGAGTGGGAATAATGTAGTCGTACGAGAGCCTATCTCAGATGAAGTAACACGTCGCGAGTATTATCAGAACTGCAACTGTTGGCTGTCGCATAAAAATCGCATTATTAAATGCGCGCTCGAGAACATTTCGAGCGAGTAGTCGACGATGTCAGCGTCGAGAATAAGTCCGTGATCGAAATTTGCGAGCGCAATAAAATCCTTTCTTTTCAAATACTCTATAAACTCATGCTCGGGCGCAAAGCCCTTAGGCGGACGCTTTAGCGACTCTCCGGCCAATTCGAAATTGCTACGGAATTTTCGAGCACGCAGAATCTTTTTCCATTCTTCAGGTCGTTCTACGATGCGATTGCGAATTCGTTGGAGCGGCATAGCGTCCGGTCGCCACATGCCGGCACCGAGAAAACATTCATCCACGCCAATATGAAGATAGTAGCCCGGCGCATGAGCATTGCGGGCTTGGTCATGTCGAAAGTGGATGCCAATGTTCGATTTATAGGGGCGCTTATCGTGGGCAAAACGGACGTCGCGATAGATTCTAAATAAGGACCCCCCCACCCGTTTGGGGATGCAGGTTATATGTTCCGATATTTTCGGCATCCGTTCGCCGACGGCAGCGATGAAATCTAGCGCTGGG
>JBLFWZ010000242.1:0-6769 GCA_047611905.1 Gammaproteobacteria bacterium
TGGCCAGTATTGGATGCGAGGTCCAGTTCTCACAACGCAATCTGTTGCTGACCCACCAAAACTCACATTTCGAAAAATCAGTTGTGCGGTGATGGAAGTGAGGCCAATCAAGCCGCGCGGCTCCAACTTCATCGATTGGGATTGATTTCCTTCAAGTGTTCTGATCAAAGCGGCGTTATCGAGAGTTCTTTTTCTACGCCGTGCACCTGTGCTAAGTTAAATCGATACTAAAACTACGATCCTAGGACGAGGGGGGCTCTTGAAATTCGGCATCTTTACCACGGTCACTAAGGCCGACGATCGCAGCGTCCAGCAACTATTCCAGGAGAACTTGGAGCAGGTCGTGTACGCCGAGCAGCTCGGCTACGACAGCTTCTGGTTCGCGGAGCATCACTTCTCCACCTACAGCATGATCGCGTCGCCGAACTTGATGGTCGCCGCCGCCGCACAGCGCACCGAGCGTATCAAGCTCGGGCCCGCAATCAATGTGCTGCCCTTTCATCACCCGATACGTCTGGCCGAAGAGGGCGCCATGCTTGACATGTTGAGTAATGGCCGTTTGCAGTGGGGCGTTGGTCGCGGCATCCAGCCTGCAGAGTTTATTCCCTGGGGAGTCGATCACGAAGAAAGCCGCGAAATTTTTGACGAGACCCACGAGGCGGTGATCCGTGCCTGGACCCAACCGAGCTTCTCCTACGACGGAAAGCACGTTCACGTCCCAGAGACGTCTCTCCAGATCCGCCCCGTGCAGTCGCCGCATCCACCGATCTGGACCGCCGGGTTATCAGAGCCTTCAGTACGCTGGGCTGCGCGGCATAACTATCCCTGTATGGAGGTCTACACCTTGCTGCCATTGATGCAGGAGCACTGGGAGATATACAAGCAAGAAAACGCCGCCCACGGCCACCAGATAAACCACGCGGGGCTAGTGCCGACCCGCCACGTCTACCTCGCCGAAAGCGATGAGCAGGCGAAGGCCGAGGTTCTTCCAACCCTTGCTAGCCGTTGGGAGCAACTGCTGAAACTCGCCAAGCCCGCGGATATGGCCCAGTCAAAATCGTACGCCTATCTGGAGGGCACCTTCGAGGCCGCTGCGCGCGGAGACCTAACCGAGCTGATGGATTTGGGAATGCTGATCATCGGCACGCCGGAAACGGCGATCCGCTTGATTAAACGCCACCAGGAATATCTGGAGGATCTCCAATACATGATCTTGTTTTTTTCTTATGGCAATCTCACTCAGCAACAAGTGTGCAAATCGATGCGCCTGTTTGCCGAAGAGGTAATGCCAGAATTCTCAGACGGAGGAAGTTAATGAGTTCCGTAGAACACTGGTTTGGTGAACCGTTGATCGCCAACAAGCGGCCAATCAAAAAAAATCTTTTTGAAGAAGTGATCCACTCCACCGGCGACCTCGAGCTGGTGCCGGTGTTTCCCTATTTCGACGAGGGATCAATCGTGCCTTGTCTCAGCATCTCGATGGGGGGTGCGGCTACAAAGCAGTTTCAATTTTTCCACGCGAACGATGTACCGGAGGTGATGATCTGTCTCTCGGAGAACAATAGCGCGCTCCGGGCGGGGATGTTGATGTCGTTTCCGGATCTGCATGGTGTTAACAATTTTCTGAAGGACGTCTCCGATGACGATGCCTATATGATCGTGCTCATCGCGATCCGTATGCAGGCGGGTGCGCAAGTAGAGGGCTTCTTGCTTCGCTGTAACGAATGCAACGAGCAGATCTACCGCCTCGATCGCGATATCAAAGAAGGCCCCGAGAGACCTTACTACCCAGAATTCCACGCGCTGCGGCTGTATGCCGATGCGGTCGACGAGTTTAATGCCACGGACCGCAAGTGTGCGAATTGCGGGCACGTGCAAGAGCCGTTTCCGCAGGAGCAACTCGGTTGGCGACGCTACGCACGTCAGGTCGAACTCGCCAATCGTGCCCGTGGTGCCATTGAAGCACAGGGAGTGTGAACGGCATGGAAGCAAAAAAAGTCGTCCAATTGTTTCAGGAACTGGAGAATGCGTGGGGTTCCTTCGATGATTTTCCGGCGCTCGCGCCACGCGTCGACCCGATGCCCCATTTAAGCCGCAACACCGTCTCCCAACCGTTCTTCCTTGCAAGCGATAACGACCAGAATCTGATCAACCTTTCTGGTGAGGGCGAAATCTGGTTCGCAGGCAAAGTTCAAGAGCGGATGCGATTGGTGGCCGGCGACAGTGTATATCTCCCCGCCGGAATTCCGTGCCGAATTATCACCCATACACCGAGTCTCCAAGTGCGCTTCAAGGCTGATCCGGCGGGACGCGAGGCTGCGGTATGGTATTGCGATTCGTGCAACGCGGTGGTGCATGGGCACGAGATTGGCGCGTCAGTAGAAGTTCCGCAAGAAGCCTACTGGGAGGCCGTGCGTTTATTCAATGAGGATCCTGGTCTACGTACCTGCAGCAGCTGTGAGGCGATCCAACCACAGGCTGATCTCGGCGATATCGCTTGGCCCGAAGTCGCGAAAGCTATTCGCGGGGCGCTAAGCTAACCGCTAAGAGGTAGAAACTTAGACTCGTACTGGAAGCTGTCGTCATTGCGTTTCGAGCTTCGCAAATACCCGCCCGGCATTGCGAGGACTTCATGATGGACATTCGAGGCTGCGGGGGATTTTAGGCGGAAAGCGGCCTGCGAACAGACGCTCACACGCCAAACCCTTCGTATATGCTAGCTGCTGGATTAATAGGCCGGCAGATTGATGATGAACTAGGAAACAATTGCAATTCAAGAGGGATTGCGATCTTTTCGAGCCGTCTAGTTACGGGTGCCCCATTTAGCCGTCTTTCTTGATGCTACCAGCGAGTCACATTGTTCACATCAACCACGAAGATTCGAAACTAGTGCCCGCTTCGCGCTGCTGAGCCTTGCTTGATGCGGCTCGAATTGCACAGCCAGCCCACCTGCGCTAGGGTCATTACTGTCGACAACACGGGGCTCGCACCATGCAATTGCGTGAAGACATCAATCCTGCCGTTCTCGCGCCGGCTGAAGCGGCTGTTGCTTGGTTGAACAAAGACCGGGGAACGAATTTCCACTTAACCGGGATCATAGATCCCGACACAACGGCGCCAACACGGATCGGCGATGAGTCTGAAATGGGCTTGGTGCTCTGCGACGCCGGTATCTGTTTGCGTGAGCAAGTGCGTGTTGTTAAAACTCAAGCGGGTTTCGATGTATGCGCCGTAGAGATAGACGACAATCTAATTCCCGCCTTACTCGATCCGCCGGTCGGGGTTCGCGCGGACTGGCTAGACGATCAGCTCGCGAAATTCGACTTTGTGCTGTTGCTATTCTATCGCGGCCGGTGGTGACCTCCCTGCCGCTCCGAGTTACGGAGCTATGTTGAAACGGGGGTTGTTGAAGAGATCCGCGCTGCGGGCGGCGAAGTGTTCGCGATCACTAGTGAACCGCAAAGCCTGGCAACGGAGGCGCAATTAGACTGGGAAATCGGTTTCCCGGCTGTTGGCGATCCACATCACGAGATCCGTCGGACCTGCAAGGATCGCGATTTAATCGACATTTATTTCAACGAGAACTACGGCCATCTACGCAACCGACCTTGGGCGTCGCATCCGAAAGGCTATTACCAACCCGGTGTTTTGGCATTAAACCAACAGGGCCGTGTCATCTATCGCTGGCGCTGCCGTCCGACGCGCGACAACATGAGCGGCGCTGGTTCGCGTCCCACACCCGTTTACAGCTGGGAGGAGATGCGCGCCCGTTTGGCCGACGGAATCGAGCCCGCACTAGATGACTCCCCGGAACTTGGATTTAAGGATTTTTCCTGGCTCGGGTTTTTGACGATAGGGCTCGCACATGGCTGGTTCGTGCGACCAAAAATGTTTCCCTTGGGACGTCCCGAGGATAGTCCCTCGGCAAAACCCCACAAAATGATGCCGCGTGTGTATTGGTTTATCGCCGCTTGGTTTGTCGCCCTGCTACTTTTACCCATAAAGTGGGTTGGGGTCGCATTTCTCCTTTGGTGTGTGGTCCTTATTCCAGGTCTTGTGGAATTTCACCGGCAAATGCAGCACGAACTGGACCCCGGCTGATTAAACGGGAGAAAGTCTCGTTCAATATCTTCGGTAGCATTCGGCCATGAGCAGACATTTGGGAAAAAACCGCATATTGCCGGTTGTTTTCTCAGCGTTTAGTTGGTGTTACGCGGCCTTTCTTTTCCTTCCGTAACTGATGCCTGCCAGGCCGAGACCCAATGGCGCAAGGGTGCTAAGTTCGGGTACTTGTGCAGGAGTGGACGCGAAGTGCCATAAAACGAATAAGGGGTCAGGTTTATTTTCGGGTCGTGTTCTGAAGGTTCTTCTTCAATAGACTTGACACATTTAATTAACTACAACGCAAAGACCGGCCGCCGCGCAAGACAGCGAAGCGATACACACGCTCTAAGCACAGCACCTATACAATGACGTCGGTCGCGGCGTCACCTGTGAGAGCAGCCTAACTAACGGCCGCAGCGGTCAGCGGGGGCCTAATTGCCGGCGGCCTTCCAAGCATTGCCGGCGGCGAGATCATAAAGCCCGACGCAGTCGTAGGTTTGACCGAACCCTGCCTGGCCATCACATCGCCAATCGACGAGCGCGTTGAAGCCGATTACATCGGGCCATATGGTTTGCGGGAACGAGGTCTTAGCCGTGCCGGTGAGGGACCAATTACGGCCATTGCCGTCGTGCACGTCGAGCGTGATCTCGCGTGGAAACCATTCGTCGTTGCGCTGGACTGTACCGCTGCCACCAGCTAAGCCGATCACTTTGCCATTTTCGAGCACGTAGCCATGGCCGAAACGAAGTTCGCGCCCGCCACTGTAGGGATCGAAATCGCAGATTGCATGCACGACGAATTTTTCCGAGAAATGCGCATTGACCCAACACAGACTTGAGCGCAGACGCTCGGGCCGTGGTCCCCAGCTATGATCCATGGTGCTCACCGTGCGAAACGGCATGCGCCGCCCATGGAGAACGATCTCGCCCTCGTAGACACCACTTTGATCGAAATGGCCCTTGGCGTAGGCACCGCCCCAATCGTAGCCTTCGCCGGCCTCCGCTGCCGCTGCCATTGGGTCCATAACTGGATCGGCGATGTCGAATGGCGCCATCAACGCGCGATAGTTGAAGTGGATCTGACAGTGCTCGCCGTCGTCGTAATCGACGTCCCATTCCATGTTTGGTTCAATAGTTTTGATGTGCAAACCATTATCTAGGCGGTACTCGAGGAGATCGAAATCTTTGCCCATTGGTAAATGCGCCTGTAAATCGCAGTAATCCGCCTCCCAGTGCTTTTGCGACCAGCCTGAGTTGAGATGCACGGAAGCCCAAACGATGCCATGTTGCGCACGAACGAGCACATAGATTGCGCCGTGCAGGTTGTACTCTGGTAGTTGAAAGCTAAACCAATTGGTCTCAGCCCATAATGGATCTTTGGGCTCGTGTAGTGAAGCATCGGCGACAGTGATCACGGTGTTTCTCCTTAGTAGATTGGATAGCAGCACACCCCGCGGTGTTTTTGGCCCGCCGCCAGATGTTGTCCGTCGGCCGCCGCAGACATTATGTCGCGAGCTTCTCGCCGCCAGCAAGCACCGGACTATCCTTTAGCGTACGCACGTCATCGCAATCGCTTGGGCGTATACCGCTACGCGGCCCGCTCATCGCGCCTCGGTATGTTGACTTGATCAATTTTGCGCGCTCGGAGTACAAGATAGTTAAAGCCACTTTCGAAAATTGTGCGGAGTATTTCGAGGGCATCAAACAACCGTCAACCAATGCTTCGAGCAGGTGTTGGCTGTAATCGGGCCTGTGCAGGCCGGGAAAAAATCCACCCTCTGGTGCGATTATCAGACGGTTTCGAGCGACGGGACGACGCAAGCTCTGGCAACCGCTCCATGTGTTGCTCTGCCTCCTGCGTCCATGCAGTTGTACCGCGCGTCGGTGCCGCACCCGAACGCCCGTTTTGGAACGGTTAACGGTCGAACGGGCCCAAGAACGTTATTCCCGAATTCGGTCAGCTTCGGATGGTGGCGCTTTTGAATGCTGGCATTCGAGAGCGTTGCCACCGGCTGCTTTGAGGCGTAACGCAGGTGAGTGAGGGATTAAATTATATTCCCTCCGCCACCTTTCACCTGTTACACTAGTGCGCTCCGTAGCTAAGGCGCGCTCAGCGTCGTTAATGTTGGGTCGATTGACCCAAGCCCAGGCGCCACTGCGCTGGCCGATCTAAAAGATGGCCAGTATTGGATGCGAGGTCCAGTTCTCACAATACAATCTGTTGTTGACCCACCAAAACTCACATTGCGATAAATCAGTTGTGCAGTGATGGAAGTGAGGCCGATTAAGCCGCGCGGCTCCAACTTCATCGATCGGGATTGATTTCCCTCAAGTGTTCTACTCAAAGCGGCGTTGCCGAGAGTTCTTTTTCTACGCCGTGCACCTGTGCTAAGTTAAATCGATACTAAAACTACGATTCTAGGACGAGGGGGGGCTCTTGAAATTCGGCATCTTTACCACGGTCACTAAGGCCGACGATCGCAGTGTCCCGCAACTATTCTAGGAGAACTTGGAGCAGGCCGTGACCCTGAAAACGGGTCGCTCGACGGTCACTTTGATTTGTCGCAATAACAAGCTGTCCAGTGAGTCGGCCCATTGCGCATGCGAATAATTGGCAACCTGCCGGTGGACGGGTTTCGGCCATCGGATTAATCGGTCATTGTCA
>JBLFWZ010000243.1:0-6761 GCA_047611905.1 Gammaproteobacteria bacterium
ACAGTCGAACTAGATATGCAGTCGGCGGAAATTCGGGTCGAGTTCTGCGCGTTGCCATATTTCTTCAAAACGTCCTGTGAGATCGGCGGCACGTCTAATATCGCTGTGACTGCCAACGCCGTCATAGCGATCGGCGAAACGCCGGCGCGTATAAGCTGTAGTATCGGCAATTAATATCGCTTCATTAAAATTTTTGTAATCTTTGCCTGGTCTGCGGATCGTGATGAAACTTGATAGCCGCGAGGCGAGTTCAATTAGTCGATGACCACGTGACACAACAGGCCCGATATCCATAACCAGGATCCGCACTTTGGCTAAGCGATTGTTGAGCACTAGCTGCTTTAGCGCATCCGCAAAGGCTTGATTGTCGAATATCAGAGGATCTAAATGGCGACTCGTGATATCTAAGGTACGTCTGCAATTCGTGACGATTTCGAGCGACAGAGGGCGCAAGGCATCGCTTGTATTAAACGCAATTTCGACGCTATCTTTTGGTTCAACCATGGCGGGTTAAACTTCCGCCGCAAGTTTGGTCGCAAGGCCTATGTAGCTACGCGGAGTTAGGGCTTTTAGGCGTTGTAGCTCGAGTTCCGGTAGTGGTAACGAATCGATAAATCGATGCAAGGTGTCGCGATTCATACGTTCACCTCTGGTGAGATCCTTGAGAGACTCGTACGAATCTGCAATGCCGTAGCGACGCATCACGGTTTGGATGGGTTCGGCGAGCACCTCCCATGCGTCATCGAGGTCGGCAGTTTGTGCCTCGACGTCGGGTTCTAGTTTGCCGATCCCTTTTTGTAGCGAATTAAGCGCGATAACCGTATGACCAAACGCCGTGCCAATGTTGCGCAGCGCAGTTGAATCGGTGAGGTCACGCTGCCAGCGCGAGATCGGGAGTTTGGCGCCTAGATGATTCAGCACCGCGTTCGCAATACCGAAATTTCCTTCGGCGTTTTCAAAATCTATCGGGTTCACCTTGTGCGGCATCGTTGACGAGCCAACCTCGCCCGCAATGCGATTTTGGCGGAAGTAGCCAATCGAAATATAGCTCCAAGTATCGCGCGCGTAATCGATGAGAATGGTGTTAATTCTAGCGACGATATCGAACAACTCACTGATAAAGTCGTGCGGCTCGATTTGCGTCGTATATTTGTTTGGTGTCAAACCTAGGTCGGTGACAAAAGAGGCCGAGACTTTTGGCCAGTCGACGTCCGGGTAGGCTGCGACATGGGCGTTGAAGTTTCCAACCGCACCATTAAATTTGCCGAGAAATTCGGTCTTTTCTAAGAAGGCCATCTGCCGCCTAAGGCGCGCCAGTACGTTGGCGATCTCTTTACCCATGGTTGTCGGTGAGGCTGACTGACCATGGGTGCGAGAAAGCATGGCGTGCGTTTCACATCGCGTTGCCAATGTTTTGAGAATTGCCGCGAGATCGGCAAGCTTGGGTAGTAAAACTTGGTTGCACACCTCTTGTAACATCAATGCATAGGCTAAATTGTTAATATCTTCCGAGGTGCAGGCGAAATGCAGGAACGGAATGGCACTGGCCAATTCCGGAAGTTCAGCACAGGCTTCTTGGAGGAAATACTCGACTGCTTTCACATCGTGATTCGTTGTCGATTCGATCGTCTTAACGCGTTGGGCGTCAGCAAGTCCGAAATTTTCGACAACCGCGTTTAGGTGTTCATCGCAAGCTGGTGAGAACATCGGCAGTTCGCCAATATCTGGATCGCAGGCTAGATGTTGTAACCATCGGATTTCGATCGTTGCGCGTAAACGGATCAGGCCGTATTCGCTACAAATACGCCGGAGTCCTGTGGTGTGTCGAGCATATCGTCCATCAATCGGCGATACCGCGGTGAGTGAACTTAGGTCGAGAGCATTATTGGTTACGGACATGGGTTTGGAATATTCTTATGAATTTTATCAATAGCTTTGAGCTGTTCTTTTGACAGCGCATAGCGCGTACTTTCGAGGTTATGCCGGAGTTGATCTTCGTTGGTTGCGCCGATCAATACGCTTGACACGTAGCGGCGAGACAAAATAAACGAAATCGCCATGTGTGCGGGATCGACATCGAACTCTTGTGCGAGCTCCGAGTATTTAACGCTCGCGGCAATACCTTGTTCATTAGTATAGCGGAGAAAGCGGGAATAGCGGCTGATCCGAGCGTCAGCTGGCCGTGCGTCGTTGGAATATTTGCCCGTCAACATGCCGAATCCAAGTGGCGAGTAGGCGAGTAATCCGACCCGCTCGCGATCGGCAATTTCGGCGAGCCCGACTTCAAACGAACGATTCAATAAATTGTAGGGGTTCTGAATGGAAACCACATTCGGCAGGTTGAATTCGCGGGCCGCAGCAATAAACGACATGAGACCCCACGGCGTTTCGTTGGATAATCCGATGTAACGTATTTTGCCTGCCGCGACTAGGTCCGACAGCGCACGCAGCGTTCCTTCAATATCGATCTGTTCTTCACGTTGCGCCGGCTTGTAACCAAGCTGACCAAACGTGTTCGTCGCACGATCGGGCCAGTGAAGTTGGTACAAATCCACGTAATCCGTTTGTAGTCGGGTCAGGCTGCCGTCTAGCGCGCGGCTTAGGCCACAATGGTCAAATTTAGACATTCCGTCGCGGATATGTGGGAGATGGCGACCCGGACCGGTCGCTTTAGTCGCTAATAGAACGTCGTCGCGGCGCCGTCGGTTGAGCAACCAAGTGCCGATGAAGGTTTCGGCCAGACCACACGTAATTGAATTGGGCGGGACGGGATACATTTCGGCGCTATCGATTAGATTTACGCCGAGATCCACGGCGATATCGAGTTGCCGATGTGACTCAGCTTGTGAATTTTGTTCACCAAACGTCATCGTGCCGAGGGCAAGTTCGCTCACCTGAGTATCGCTATTGCCGAGCGGTCGGTAGTTCATATTAGACGGCCAATGGAATTTCAAAAACACATTAGAAAACCTTGCTTCCAGACGCAAGGCATGGCGTCACTAGACATCGGTCTATCGACCCTATTCCTATGGAATTCGCCGAAACGGCGCTAAGCTACACGACTCGGTTTTAGACGAAATGGAAGATCTTTGGAAAAAAACGTTGTTGCTCGACGCTTTCGCGGTTTCCTACCCGTTGTTGTTGATGTTGAAACGGGTGGCTTCGACGCTAAACGCGATGCGCTGTTAGAAATGGCCGCGGTGTTTTTAGATTGGAGCGAAACCGAGGGTTGGTATCGGGCTCGGACCGTTGCCCATCACATAGAACCGTTTGCCGGAGCGAACCTCGAGCCTGCCTCCCTGCAATTCAATAAAATTGATCCCTACCATCCATTTCGCATGGCAGTCCCAGAAGAGAAAGCGGTCAAGGATATTTTCCAACGAGTCCGAGAAGACGTCGCGACACACGGCTGCACGCGGGCGATTCTCGTGGGACATAATCCGGCTTTCGACCTCGCATTTGTAAAAGCCGCCGCCGCGCGCATAAAAATAAAGAACAACCCATTCCATCAATTCAGTACTTTTGATACCGCAGCCATCGCAGGGGTGGCTTTGGGTCAAACTGTTTTATCTAGGGCTGTCGAGGCGGCAAAAATTGAATGGGACCAGGACGAAGCGCACTCAGCCGTTTATGACGCGGAAAAAACTGCGGATCTCTTCTGCACGATTGTTAACCGTTGGGATGCGTTTAACGAACAATCGACCCGCGCTCTCTAAGGGTCAACGGCGCCGCTTCGGCGACGGGGATTGTTGAACTATGCGGTGCGCAAGACAGGCAACGTATCGACTGCGGCTAAAGATCCGATTACCTGCGGCTTAGTTCTGTCCTTCGCTGATTTTCGTTCGCCATTCGTTGGCTCGTAGTGTCAAAGCTGCGACGTCAAGATTGGCTAGCTCGTAATTCTTTACAACCTGTCGGCCACCCACCCACACATTACTGACTTGGTCGCGGTGTCCGGCATAGACAATTTGAGAAATTGGATCAAAGACCGGCGCCGCGCGCACCCCGCTGAGGTCGATCGCAGCTATGTCGGCTAGTTTGCCGCTTTTCAATGACCCCAGTTCAGTCTCAAGCCCAAGTGCTTGCGCGCCACCAAGCGTTGCTAAATGGAGTGCTTGCGCAGCAGGCAGTGCGCTCGCGTCGTTAGCGACGCCTTTTGCGAGTAACGCAGCGGTGCGCATTTCACTCAGCATATCGAGATCGTTATTACTCGCCGCACCGTCGCTACCGAGTGCGACATTGACGCCAGCCTGCAATAATTTCGCCACCGGGCAAAAGCCGCTGGCGAGTTTGAGATTCGATTCGGGGCAATGGACAACGCTGACACCGGCACGGGCCACTTCGCTAATTTCCTCATCGCTAAGCTGTGTCATGTGGACGGCGATGAGGCGATGCGAGAGCAAACCGAGCTCGGCGAGCCGCGCGAGCGGGCGACGACCATTTTCGGCCTCGGCTTGTGCGACTTCATGGGCTGTTTCGTGGATGTGCATTTGGATCGGCACGTCCAATTCTTCGGCTAATGTTGCGACTCTACGTAAAGTCTCATCGTCGACGGTATACGGCGCATGCGGTGCAAACGTTGTGCGCACAAGAGGATGCGAGCGGTAGCGGTCGTGCACTTGCTGGCCGTTGTGCAGATACTCATCAGGATTACTTGCCCATGCGCTTGGAAATCCAATAACGATCATGCCGATGACTGCGCGAATGCCTGCTTCGATCGCCGCGGCCGCCGTCTCGTCCGGGAAAAAGTACATGTCGTTGAAGCAGGTCGTGGCGCCGCGCAGCATCTCGGCGGCGGCGAGTAGCGTTCCATCGCGGACGAACTGACGGTCGACACAACGCGACTCGGCGGGCCAGATGTGGTGCTCTAACCAGTCCGATAAGGGTAGGTCGTCGGCCAATCCACGAAATAAACTCATCGCCGCATGGGTGTGGCAGTTGATGAATCCCGGTATGAGTGCATGACCGCTGAGCTCGAGTTCTAAATCCGCGCTCAGTTGCTCACGTGCAATCACGCTGGGTAGCACATCAACGATGCGATCGCCGCTAATTGCAACGCAATGATCCGCTAGGCTACTGGCGCCAGGTTCAACGGGAATAACCCAACTCGCATGTAGAATTTGATCGACGTGATTCAATAGCGATCCTTTAATTTAAACGAAAACCACAGGTCGCTTAAGGTAACATAGCGTGTTAATTCTCAAATACGGTCCATGTCGAATATCGCATCAAACGTCCGCACGCTCTATTGGGATCAGGACGCGCTGGTCCTGATTGACCAACGCGAATTGCCGCATAGGCTCGACTATGTCCGCTGTTCGAGCGTTGATGAAATCGCGCAAGCAATCCGAACAATGGTAGTGCGCGGCGCGCCAGCGATTGGAATCGCCGCGGCCTACGGCGTCCTGTTGTGCGCATCCGCGGCCTATAAAAATCATGGCCCGGATTGGAAGGCGGCCGTGGTGCCCGAATTGGATTCGCTGAGAGCCGCGCGTCCCACGGCTGTCAATCTGGCCTGGGCGATCGACTCCATGGTGGAACAATTTCACCCGATCCAAGGCGATCCCACTGCGACTTTACTGGCGCACGCCAATCAGCTTTTCCAAGCCGATGTCGCCGCGAATTTGGCGATGGGCGAACTCGGTGCGGCGCTGCTAGGTTCTGCGAGCCAGGTGATTACACACTGCAACGCCGGCGCTTTGGCCACGGCCGGCTACGGTACCGCACTCGGCGTTATCCGAAGCGCATGGAAGGTCGACAAACTTAAGCAGGTTTTCGCGACAGAAACACGCCCCTGGTTGCAAGGTGCGCGCTTGACGGCCTGGGAACTTCACGCCGACAACATCCCTGTGACCCTCATTGCGGACAGCGTTGCTGCTCATTTGATGAGTCGGGGAAATATCAGTTGGGTCATCACGGGGGCCGACCGGGTTGCTGCGAACGGCGATACGGCGAATAAAATCGGCACCTATTCTCTGGCCGTCAATGCGCGCGCCCACGGTGTCCGTTTTATGGTCGTCGCACCGTTATCAACGATTGATAGAAGCGCAGCGCGCGGCAGTGATATTCCTATTGAGGAGCGTCCGGGGGACGAACTGCTAACGTTTCACGATCGCCGTATTGCCGCTCTTGGGGTTGATGCATACAACCCCGTTTTCGACACGACCCCTGCCGAATTAATCGATGTTCTAGTGACGGAAAAAGGGGTCGTGCACAATCCAAACCTTCGATCCATACAACAACTTTTCGAGACTCATAAATAGTCCCATTTAGTCGTGCGTTTTGGCGCTTCACGTGGTACAATTTCCCTGTTGGTGCTCCTAACTATATTCCTTATAAATTAGATACTTAAAGACTCTGACATGGCTGATTTTGCCCGCCACTTAATCCCGATCAATATCGAAGACGAAATGCGCAATTCGTATATGGCCTATGCGATGAGTGTAATCGTCGGTCGTGCGCTTCCAGACGTCCGCGACGGCCTCAAACCAGTTCATCGTCGTGCGTTGTTTACGATGAGCGAAAACGGCAATGATTGGAATAAACCCTACCGCAAGTCGGCGCGCATCGTCGGTGACGTGATGGGTAAATACCATCCGCATGGTGATTCCGCGATCTACGACACCATCGTGCGTATGGCCCAACCGTTTTCCTTGCGCTACATGCTTGTCGATGGTCAAGGTAACTTCGGCTCTGTCGATGGCGATGCACCTGCTGCCATGCGTTACACCGAAGTGCGAATGACCCGCATTGCCCACGAA
>JBLFWZ010000244.1:0-6754 GCA_047611905.1 Gammaproteobacteria bacterium
GGCCTGGCGATCAATTGGTCCTAAAAGCTCGGTTGACGCGAACCTTGCGCGGAATTTACCGATTCGATGCAACTGCGCACGTGGACGACGAGTTAGTTGCGTCGGGGCAGTTTATGACGACGGAATCGGAACGTACCCGTTGATCGATCCGACCGCAATAATTCATCCGCAGGCGAAGATCGCGGCTGACGTTGTCGTTGGTCCTTGGTCGATGGTTGGGGCAGATGTTGAAATCGGAAAAGGGACCTGGATCGGTTCGCACGCTGTTATTAAAGGTCCAAGCAAAATCGGTACGAACAATCGGATATTCCATTTCTGCTCGATTGGTGAGGATCCGCAAGACAAGAAGTTCGCCGGCGCGTCCAATTCGTCACTCGTGATAGGCAATGACAATATTATCCGAGAATATTGCAGTATCAATCGGGGAACACCAAATGGTGGTGGCGAGACGTCGCTAGGGAATGACAATTGGATCATGGCTTATTGCCATGTGGCGCACGATTGTCACATCGGCAATCACACGGTGTTTGCGAACAACACGACCTTAGCCGGCCACGTCGAAATACATGATTTTGTCGTGCTTGGCGGATTCACTGGCGTGCATCAATTTTGCCGGATGGGTGTAGGCTCTTTTTCAGCGATTGCTGCAATCATCGTGAAGGACGTGCCTCCCTTTGTTCTCGTTGAGGGAAATACGGCGCGTGCTCGAACTCTAAATCGCGAAGGACTAAAACGTCGTGGGGTCGATAAAGAAGTTATCGCGACTCTGAAAAGGGCTTATAAAACGCTATACCGCCAAGGGCTGGCGCTACAAGACGCCCTGGCTGTGCTGAGGCTTCAAGCCGATGACGTCCCCGAAGTTGCGGAATTAGTGAGTTTCATCGAAGCATCGCAACGCGGCATCGTGCGCTAGGATCCTGCCGGACATAGGCGTTCGTCATGAGGGAAAGTTCGGTTTGAGTAAGTTTTGGTGGACTTCTGAAGCGAATAGTCATTCTATTTAACGAGAAAGTGCACTGAAAATGACGAAATCCGGCTTGCCTGCGATAGAACGCTCTAAGTCCGACAGGATCCGAGGTTTGCCCTATGCAACTTTGACTGTCTACGCCGAACAATCTTATCCATTATTGCGATGATCCACGTCGGAATCGTTGCAGGGGAGTCGTCGGGAGATCAGCTTGGGGGGTCGCTCGTTGCCGCGCTACGCCAAGCGCACCCAAATATACGAATAACGGGTATGGCAGGTCCGAAAATGGTCGCGGCAGGTTGCGAAGCGATTGCCAACGTTGACGAACTTTCAGTGATGGGGATAGTTGAGGTATTACGAAAATACCCACAACTACTTCGGCTACGTGACCGGATTTCGGCATTCTACCTTGAGAACCGCCCGGACGTTTTCGTTGGAATTGATGTACCAGATTTCGTTATGGGCATAGAAGCACGATTATTCGCCGAGAACATTAAGACCGTACACTACGTCGCGCCTCAAATCTGGGCTTGGCGCCAAGCTAGAGCCAGAAAAATCGCTAAACGACTCGATCTGTTGCTTGCCTTGTTCCCATTCGAAGTGCCGTTTTATAAACGATATGGCGTGAATACTGAGTTTGTTGGTCACCCACTCGCAGACGTGTTTCCGATCACTCGAGATTGCGAAACTGCTCGCCGAGAGCTTGATTTGAACCTGGGCCGTACCGTCATCGCGCTAATGCCAGGAAGCCGACGCCAGGAGTGGACTCGGCATGGTGATTTGTTTCTTCGGACTGCTAAGTTTGTAGCCGGCAAACATCGAGATGTCATCTTCCTCGTCGCAGCGATTAACGCGAGAGCTCGGGATCACATTGCCAGCCGCGCGCGCGAACTATGTCCGGATTTGGATATTGACGTTCGCGTAGATAGGTCTCACGAAATTTTATGTGCCAGTGACGTGGCCCTGTGCGCGTCTGGAACGGTCACAATGGAAGGACTATTTGCCAAGACTCCAATGGTCGTTGCGTACAAACTATCCGTGATCACACACTTGATAATGAAGAGAATGGTCAAAGTTCCCTACATTGCGATGCCTAATCTTCTGGCCGGCAAAGCGTTAGTGCCCGAGTATTTGCAGAACGACGCCCAACCTGAGGCCCTCGCGCAAGCCCTGACGGGATGGTTGGACGACCCCGCAAAAGTCCAAGACTATGGGCAAATTTGCACAGATCTTCACAAGAACCTTCGCCAAGGCGCCGCGCAACGAGCCGCGTTTGAGATATTACAACTTGCGGGGGCAATTACTTAAGCCTATGTTGGTCGCTGGCGTAGACGAAGCTGGACGTGGGCCTCTCGCCGGACCGGTAGTTGCGGCTGCCGTAGTACTAAGTGCTACGGGTAACATTCCCTATCTCAATGATTCGAAAAAACTCTCCGCGAAGCAGCGTGAAATCGCTTTTGCCGCGATCGTAAAGTCCGCAATTGCAATCGGGGTTGGGCAGGCCAACAGGGCGGAGATTGATGAAATCAACATTCTTCATGCATCAATGCTAGCGATGAAGCGGGCCGTTGACGATTTATCCGTTCGGCCCGACACGGTACTGTGCGATGGAAATCGGTGTCCTGTGCTTGATGTTCCGGCCTCGGCGGTGGTGCGCGGCGACGCGACGGTAGCGTGCATTAGTGCGGCATCGATTATTGCGAAAGTTACCCGCGATCGCATGATGTTCGAATTGCACCTTAAGCACCCAAGCTACGGCTTCGACCGACACAAGGGTTACCCGACAAAAGCGCACAAGATTGCACTGGAAACGTTCGGCCCAACGACAGAGCACAGGCGGTCTTTCGGACCGGTACGACGTTACTTGCTCGCCCAAGAAATCTAACGTGGGTAGTAACTTCGTCCACCTGCATGTCCATTCCGAATTTTCACTAGTCGACGGACTCGTCCGTCTGCCAAGCCTAGTTAAACACACCGTCGATCTAGGCATGCCGGCGATCGCTGTTAGCGATCAATGCAACTTATTTTCACTCGTGAAGTTTTACCAGGCCGCGCGCAATGCTGGCGTAAAACCAATAATAGGTGCAGATCTGTGGGTTGAGTCGCGAGAGAATTCTGATATCCGAAATCGGATGGTGTTCTTATGCAGAAACGAATCAGGCTACAAGAGTCTCTCTGAACTCATTACGCGAAGTTATCTCGAAGGCCAGAGCCGCGGTATTCCGGCAATACGCTATGACTGGCTCGGTCCTCAAAATTCTTCTGGACTAATCGTCCTTTCGGGAGGCATTCACGGCGATGTTGGAGCGGCCCTAACCGAGGGTAATTTGGAGCGTGCATCCGACCTCGTGTCGTATTGGTGCGACTTACTCGGGGATGCCTTTTACCTGGAACTTACCCGTACGGGACGCGCCAACGAAGAGCCGGCGAACAATGGCGCCTTGGATTTGGCTGAGAAGTTAAGTATCCCAGTCGTTGCGACCAATGACGTCAGATTTCTTCGTGCGGATGAATTCGCCGCGCATGAGGCACGCGTATGTATCCACGATGGCCGCACGTTATCGGATCCGCGTCGCCCAAGAAACTACAGTGCCGAGCAATACTTGCGCAGCCCTGAGGAAATGATCGAGCTGTTTGCAGACGTGCCGCAAGCAATAGAAAACAGCGTAGCAATCGCGCAGCGGTGCACGCATGAAATTGAGCTAGGAAAGTATCACCTGCCGGTTTTTCCAGTCGACGCCGCAGCGACAGTGGACGAGATTTTGCGTAGAAAGACCGAAGCCGGTCTTAAAGTCTGGAAAGACAAATTACAATCCAAGGGAATCGAGAAGGACGCGCAAACCTACGATCGTCGACTAGCGCGTGAGCTCCAAGTAATTGTTGAGATGGGGTTCTCGGGATATTTCTTGATCGTCGCTGATTTCATTCAGTGGGCGAAGGATCAAAATATCCCTGTTGGACCGGGACGTGGTTCCGGTGCCGGCTCCCTTGCCGCGTTTGTCTTGGGGATCACGGAAATTGATCCGCTCGAATACGACCTTCTCTTTGAAAGGTTTCTGAATCCGGAGAGGGTGTCTATGCCGGATTTCGATGTCGATTTCTGTATGGAACGACGCGATGAGGTGATCGACTACGTTGCCGAACGATATGGTCGCGATAAAGTCGCGCAAATAATCACTTACGGCACTATGGCGGCGAAGGCTGTCGTACGCGATGTTGGACGGGTGTTGAGTTTTCCTTATGGGTTCGTTGATCAACTGGCAAAGTTGATCCCCTTCGATCCAAACATGACACTGACGCGGGCTTTGGTTGAAGAGCCCTTGCTCAAGCAACGTTACGATGGCGAAGACGACGTTCGGGCAATATTGGATTTGGCACTAACACTGGAAGGACTGGCGCGAAACGCGGGTAAGCACGCAGGGGGCGTGGTTATTGCCCCGACGGCGTTGACGGATTTCATGCCTCTTTATTGCGAGCAAGGCGGTACGGCGGCGGTGACGCAACTCGATATGGGTGACGTCGAAACAGTCGGTCTTGTAAAATTCGACTTTCTTGGCCTGCGAACACTAACGATTATTGATTGGTCGCTCGAAAACGTTAATGAAAAATTATCGCTTGAAGGCCGCGCCCAACTAGAGCTTGCCGATCTTCCGTTACACGACTCCGCAACATTTGAGTTAATTCAAGAGGCGCAAACGACAGCCGTTTTCCAGCTTGAATCGCGCGGTATGAAGGAACTGATCAAACGCCTGCGCCCCGATCGATTCGAAGACCTGATAGCGTTGGTAGCGCTTTTCCGCCCGGGACCATTGCAGTCCGGAATGGTCGACGATTACGTCGATCGCAAGCATGGACGTGCAAACGTTAGTTACCTCGACCCAAAACTTGAACCGATACTAAAACCTACCTATGGCGTGATCCTGTATCAGGAGCAGGTGATGCAGATTGCCCAAGAACTGGCCGGTTATACACTTGGGGCCGCTGATCTGTTGCGCCGTGCGATGGGCAAGAAAAAGGCCGAAGAAATGTCGCGGCAACGCCAAGCATTTTTGGATGGTTCGTCAGCGAACGGCATAGACGTGGAAATTGCCGGACAAATTTTTGACTTGATGGAAAAATTTGCAGGCTACGGATTTAATAAATCACATTCTGCTGCTTATGCTCTCATTGCCTATCAAACCGCTTGGTTAAAGGCCCATTATCCTGCCGCCTTTATGGCTGCCGTACTTTCTTCGGATATGGACTCCACTGATAAGGTCGTTCGATTGATCGAAGAATGCAGGAGCATTGGTTTAGAAGTTGCGCGGCCTAATATTAATTCTTGTAATTATCGATTTACAGTGGCGGACGATTCTACAATTTATTATGGGCTAGGCTCGGTAAAAGGACTTGGAGAAGCGGTGATTCAAGCCGTCGCGGATGAGCGAACGTCGAATGGAACATATAAAGACATTTTCGATTTGTGCTGCCGCAACGACTCTCGAAAAATTAATAAGCGCGCTTTAGAGGCACTCATTAAATCCGGCGCACTCGATTGTCTTGGCGCGTCGCGACGAGGGCTCGCATTGATAGCCGCTCGTGCAATTCAAATTGCGGAGCAGCAAGCGAAGGCTGCAGCAGTTGGACAAAGCGACATGTTTGGACTTGGGGGCTCAAGCGTAAGCGCGAATACGCAAACTGATCAACTTGATGCCGAGGCCTGGCAAACTGCGCTGGCCGCGCCAGAATGGCCGGACAAAGAACTTCTTACCTGGGAAAAGGAAACCCTTGGGCTATATTTGAGCGGGCACCCGATTGACCGTTACGATGCCGAAATCGGTGGCTTAGCGACGTGCCGCCTTGCCGATTTGAAACCCGGTAAGCAGCGCCGGGTGATCGGCTTAATTGCGGGTGTTCGAATGACCAAAGGGCGGCGTGGGCAGATGGCAATTGTGACACTGGACGACAAAACGGCGCGCGCGGAGATCACCATTTTCAGTAAAGTTCTAGAGACGTGCCTCGACCGGATCGTCACTGACCGAGTCTGCGTAATGATCGGTGACTGCAGCATGGATGATTATAGCGGCGACGTTTCTCTGAAAGCAGATACGGTACTTGGTTTAGACGAGGCTAGAAACCAATATGCTAGCAGTTTGCGTTTAACAATGGACTCGACATTCGAAAACGGTAAACTCGAATTACTCAAGCAGATGCTATCGACTTATACCGTAGGCAACTGTCCAGTTAGCGTTGAATTTTCCAATGGACACGCGCGCGCTCGCTTGCGCTTGGCTGACGAGTGGCGAGTAGCGATTTCGGAAACGATGTTAGAGCAATTGCATGCTCAGTTCGGGGAAGCCTCAGTCGCAGTTGAGTATCATTAAGCCGTCAGAATAACGGCTAGATAGCTGTGGATGATAGGCAACAAGAACACCGGTAAGTCGCACACACGACCCCGAGTACGGATTAAATAAAATGTCAGAACAAGTATCAGACCCGCAACCACGAAATTTAAAATTTCTCGATTTTGAGCAACCGATTGCTGAGCTCGAGGCGAAGATTGAAGACTTGAGACGAGTCGGCCACGACTCGGAAATAAATATTTCCGATGAAATATTCCGACTCGGCGAGCGTTCTCGTGAACTGACCACGCAGATATTTTCGAAGTTAAACTCATGGCAGATCGCGCGGCTCGCTCGGCATCCGCTGCGTCCTTTTACGCTGGATTACGTCGAACGCCTATTCGACGATATTAGCGAGCTGCATGGCGACCGAACGTATAGCGATGATCCGGCCATCGTAGCTGGG
>JBLFWZ010000245.1:0-6725 GCA_047611905.1 Gammaproteobacteria bacterium
CGACTCGAGTCAATTCAGTGAATTCTTCGAAGCGATCTACGGCCGTGCTGGCGGTTCTGAACCGCGATCGTGGAGATCACAATCGCAGAGCTTCTCGATCCGAGGTGAAGATATTCATTCGCGTATCACGATTACTCTAAGAGAGGCCTACTCGGGAACCTCACGGACCTTTTCATTGCAAACGTATCGTTATGACGAGTCGGGCGCTGCAATCCCCGAGGTTAAGACGCTCAAGGCGACCGTGCCAGCTGGTGTCACTAACGGGCAGAAGATACGACTGCGTGGTCAAGGCCAGGCGGGTCTTGGGGAGGGCGGCAGCGGCGATCTTTTCCTGGAAATTGAGCTTGAGCACGATCGCCAATTTACCGTCGAGGACCGCGATGTAACTTTGGTTCTACCGATCGCACCGTGGGAAGCCATCTTGGGGGCGAGCGTAGAAATTCCCACCCTAGGGGGGAAAGTCATGCTGAACATTCCTGCGAACGCAACCGGCGGTCAGAAACTCCGCGTTAAAGGCAAGGGCTTACCCGGATCGCCTGCTGGTGATCAATTCGTGATCTTGAAGATAGTCGTACCTGCCGTAACGTCTGATCAAGATCGAGAATTGGTGCGCAAGATGAGCGAACAATTGTCGTTTAATCCCCGCGCGGAACTAGAGGTTTGAGCATGGCTAGAAATCGTGAATCAGTTGAATTGGTCGACGAATCGACTTCCTATGCGCTCGGGGATGTCTGCGAGCGATGTGGCGTGCAGATGGAGTTAGTTATCGAATTCGTGGAAGCTGGCGTGATTACCCCGGCCGGTTCATCCCCGAGCCAATGGCGATTCGGGATACAGGCGACAAATCGAATCCAAAAAGCGTTACGTCTGCGACGCGACCTCGACATTAATATAGCTGGCATCGCGGTCGCTTTGGATATTCGTGATGAGCTTGATAGAGCCCTCCTACAACTGCGGAGCCTTGAGCGTCGCCTGGCGCAGCTTGATAGTATTTCGTGACTAATCTTTACTACCGCGCATTGCCGATTTTCGCGCTGTCAGATCTCGCCACTCAATGGGCGGGCGTGTAGATAACAAGGCAACAGAAAACTTCGTTTAGAACAAATATTTAACCTTCGGCTATAATGCTG
Organism: Gammaproteobacteria bacterium; assembly: GCA_047611905.1. Lineage (GTDB taxonomy): Bacteria > Pseudomonadota > Gammaproteobacteria > UBA11873. Next base: position 1,131 of record JBLFWZ010000245.1, read on the forward strand.
CACGCGCTATTGTCAAAATAATTCAGTCTTTATGTCCCGCGTTAAAAGGTAGTGGCTTTGATCGGCGGAAGTCGCTGCGATTAAACGACCTTACCGTGCCTGAGCGGCGCTCCAATTCGACCGACCGCTGGTTGCGTCTGCGTAGACGGAGAAATTATCCACCGTCTCTATCGCATACGTCGTCGCATGGAAATGTTATTCCAGATCGGCGCTTTGTTTACCGCTTTGACGGTATTCGAAAACATCGCGTTTCAGATCCGCGAACAAACCCAATTACCCGATGAAAGCATCCGCGGTCTTGGATGTGGACTCTAGCGCGTTGGCGCGAATTTTCCATTGGCATCGGAACCCCGGTGGACACAAGGTCACCTTACTCAATCCGCCCGAAAGTCTCCTGGCGCTTGCCGCGCTATATGGGGTAGAAGGACTGCTTTCCGTGAAAACCGAACCGTGAACCAGGATTGCAAGAATTAAAGCATTCTGGCACCGGTATCCATCACTGTGCCACCGTCGATTTTGTGATGGGTCACTTGTTTGATACGCGTCAAGGAATACGGTCACGGAGTGTTTATGCTTGTGGTGAACTAAGGAGTAAACAGCGAGTGAAACGATTCTCTAACATACTATTCGTTAACGATTCGGAGGCTGACGGTACGGATGTTTTCGAGCGTACTGTGGAGTTAGCAACCAACAATCAGGCTTCCCTAACGCTCATCGATGTTGTCGATCCCATTTCGGCGAGACTATCCGTTACTTCTGCAAAGATGACGGCGGAGAAACTTAACAACATCAGCGCATCCATTAAACAACAGAAACTCGACGAGTTACGCGAGACCCTATCCGGTACAGGAATTAAGGTTGAGACGAAGATTCTATTCGGGAGCCCTTTCGTGGAGATAATTCGTGAGGTTCTCGCCGGGCAACGCGATTTGCTCGTAAAGCCGGTCACGAAGCCAAGCAGTCTAGGCGAACGATTGCTAGGCGGAACCGATATGAAATTGCTACGCAAGTGCCCATGCCCGGTTTGGCTCGTTAGAACGACGCAACGAGATTCGTATAGACAAGTAATTGTTGGCTTAGATTATGAGCCAGAAAACCCTGAAAATGATCCACTGAACGAGCGAATAATGGAAATCGCCACGTCTGTGGCACTGGCGAATTTTAGCGAGTTACACGTTGTTCATGCTTGGCGCTTCGAGCATGAACCGTTCTTCCGCTCGCCTCGTGCGGGACTTACAACCGGCGAAGTCGATGAAATCATAGAGGGCGAAGCGCACGCTCGAGAGCGCTGGCTAAATGAGACTGTTGCTAAAAGCTGCGATAAACACGGCGCAGAAGCGGCCGCCTATCTGAATCCAAAAATTCATTTAATCCAAGGTGAAGCTACCAAAGTGGTATGCGAATGTGCCAAACGAGTCGGTGCGGAACTAGTCATCCTCGGAACAGTCGCGCGCACTGGTATCCCTGGCCTTATTATGGGAAATACGGCCGAAGCTATCTTGCATCAAATAGATTGTTCAGTGCTTGCCGTTAAACCGACTGGGTTTATCAGCCCGCTAGCTCTTGAGACTCGATAACATAAGAATAGATAAATCGAGATTAAAGCGACGAGCGAAATCTTCTACGGTAAGAGCCAAGCGACTATTCATATATCGATGTGTTCGATCGTCGAACGCCGCAACGGTCGCATCCGTTAGAGTAGCGTCCCGTCCGCAAAAAGATGCTCGACCGCATACTCTTGAACTTTCGCCCAGAACAATTTTTCGCTCGCGTTGCCGTGCTCCGCGCAGCGTTCGGAAAATTCCGCGCCAGGTCCATCGATCCTTTAGTGTTGCCATGTGCGGCAGCCAAAAGCACATAGATTTTTTAATCAATTCTTTGCCATTGTACATGCTGTTTACCGTGCCATATTTTCGAAATAATTCGTGTTGTTGGTGGTCAATTGGACCCCTTTGCGCTGAAAGCTTAGGCCGCCTCGAAGCAACGGCAGTTGACAAGAATCAAAAAATATCTTGGAACAAGATTCCCGTCGCTCTCGCATCTATTCGATTTGTATCGACCGGAGATAGTCGATCAATTCAGCAATGTTGCGTTGAATAATTTTCTCCGAATAAGCTGACAAATTTCGCTGGTAGTGCCGGCCCCATTCTGGCATCGCAACAACTTGACCATGGCCGGCGGACGATAAACCCCGACCATCGATGACCTTGCGTACATAATCAGTGGGGAACTGCCCTCGGTTAGCCGAAGACAAAATCGTGAGGTCGCTTGGGGGAATGCTGATCCCGTCGCCGCTATCAGCTGCGCGCGCCCCGCATTGCCATGGCATTCGGCGCAATCGTTCACATAGCGGTTTCGACCACGTTCGATAAGCTCCTAGTCGTTCGCGAATAAGACTGGTGCGCTTGTGAGTAAAAACAGCGCTACGCTGATGCGCAATCGACGAACTGCGCGGGCGTTAGTTTTCAAAACGAATTCATCGGAATTTTCAGATATGCAATGCCGTTGTTTTCCGCCGCCGGGAGTGCGCCAGCACGGATATTGACCTGTACAGCTGGGATAAGTAGCGATGGCACTTCGAGGGTTTTATCCCTGGCGTTACGCATCGCAACGAAATCCGTCTCTGATCGCCCGGCGCCGATATGAATGTTGTGCGCGCGTTGATCGGCAGCGGTTGTCTCCCACGCGTAGCTGTCTCGTCCAGGCGCCTTATAATCGTGACATAAGAACATGCGCGAAATGCCTTGTAGATCGAGTATTTTCTGAATCGACTGATACAAGATCGCGGCATCGCCACCAGGAAAATCGGTTCGCGCCGTGCCGTAGTCCGGCATAAATAAGGTATCGCCGACAAACGCGGCGTCGCCGATCACATAGGTTAAACACGCCGGGGTATGCCCCGGGGTATGAAGCGCCTGCGCTTCGAGCCCACCGATCCGAAAATTTTCGCAGTCGACGAATAAATGGTCGAACTGCGAGCCATCAGTCTCGAATTCTTCGCCGAAGTTGAACAATTTTCCAAATGTTTTCTGGACCCCAGTAATATTCGCGCCAATGCCGATGGAACCGCCGAGCGTATTATTGAGGTATTGCGCGGCGCTAAGATGATCGGCATGAGCGTGCGTTTCGAGAATCCAATCAACGTTTAGCTCATGCGCATGAATGTACTCCGCCAAGCGATCTGCGGATTTTGTGTTCGTTCGACCAGATTTTTCATCGTAGTCCAAGACTGAATCAATGATAGCGCAATGCGATCCCTCGGGCTCCACGACTATATAAGTAATTGTTTTCGTAGTTCGGTCGAAAAAGGCGTCGACATTCGGATTCATCATAGATTAGCACCCCGTCCGATCCATTTTATGGTTCTAGTCAAACACTGAATTAAAGCTTGCAAATGCAGTCTAACGCTCATCAAGCGCTCTCCAAATCAGATATTTCGCGTACTCCTTTGTGGATAACCGAAATAGGTCTACACGCCGGGCAAACTAACGGCGTAGTAACTCGCGGGTTACGGACTGATCGTATTGCTCGGGATAATGTCGTCGTGAAATGTACTGAATCATCGAAAATGGGCTGGAATTAGGGGACATCCACAATTGCCGCCCGTGCGATGTTGGTCGGAAGATGTATCAAGCACCGCAATCGGGCGGATTCTGTTGACGTGACAATGGCGAAAATCTTACTGACAGCGAAACTGCAATCGGAGTGTGTTTGCTCAAAAAATAGTAGGCGGCGCTTTGACGAAGTTTCCTACCGTTTCTGGACGCGCGCCGTGCGCAAGCGTGGCGCGATAATCGAACTCGTGTGTAGCTCTCCATTCGACCGGGCGATGCGATGCGTAATTTATTTTCTACGCGCGATGCGCCGTTGTTGATAAGTGGCAGACGCTCAGTTAACGGCTGAAGACTTAATCACGTTCGGCGGTATGTTTCTTATCGGCCTACTTGCGGACCTCCTCGGCCGGCACACGCCGTTGCCTAGAGTCACTTTGTTGCTTATTGCCGGTTTCCTGATTGGCCCTTCGGTGTTCGACTGGCTACCGCCTTACACCGCCGATTGGTTTCCGATGCTCACTGACGTCGCGCTCACGATGATTGGGTTCTTATTAGGACAAAAACTGACATTTGCGACAGTACGTCAACTAGGGCGACCGATTCTCGCCATCTCGCTCGGCGAAACCATTGTGACAACGGTCACCATGTTCATAGTACTAGCCGCTTGCGGCGTGCCTCTGATAGTGGCAATGTTGCTGGCTGGAATCGCACCTGCGACTGCTCCCGCAGCGACTCTCGACGTCGTTCACGAGAGCCACGCCAAAGGCGAGTTCACCGATACCTTATTGGGTGTCGTCGCTATTGATGACGCCTGGGGCTTGGTGATTTTTAGCCTGCTGTTGGCAGCGGGTGATAGCTTTAGCGGCCAGGGCGCGAGCGGAACATTACTCGCCAGTGGTGTGCGGGAAATCGCCGGTGCGGTACTTCTCGGTTTGGCGCTCGGATTGCCGATGGCCTATCTAACTGGCCGAATCAAGCCTGGCGAGCCGGTCCAAGCAGAAGCACTTGGTCTCGTCTTGCTATGCGCTGGTCTCGCCGTTTGGGCAGATGTGTCCTATATTCTCGCTGCGATTGTGCTGGGTGCTGTTGTTGCTAACCTCGCGACACATCATGAGCGCGCATTTCATGAGATCGAAGGTATCGAATGGCCGTTCCTGATCCTCTTTTTCTTGTTAGCCGGCGCTGCACTCGATGTGGGTTCTTTGGCTCAGATTGGCCTGCTCGGCGCTGGATATATCGCATTGCGAAGCATCGGACTCTATATCGGCGCTCGCCTAGGAGGTTGGATCGGTGGTGCAGATCCGCTTACCGGCCGTTGGATAGGTTTCGCTTTATTACCACAAGCTGGCGTTGCTATCGGGATGGCGCTACTCGCGGTGCAACGCTTCCCAGAGTATAAAGATGTCATATTACCTACGGTACTCGCGACCACGGTGTTCTTTGAATTAGTTGGCCCGCCAATCACGCGCCGTGTTCTGATCCGCATGAAGCAGGTTGCAGGAAAGTGAAAGTAAGTAGCTTGCTCTCACGCGCATGAGACCCCTGAAAGCCGCGGAACGCGCTCCCCTAACATCGATCTAATTAGGTCTCGCTCCGGAGTTTGCGGTCCGATTCAAACAGATTTAGTAAAGTCGGACTGCGCTAGGGGACCGGAAAACAAATCCGACAATCGCTCAACCAATAATCCATTTAGTGAAGATTTATCGACCACATGAGTCGCACCGAAATTGGACGCTTGCCGGCGTATTCCATCGATGTAATCTTCGACAAGACCACGACGGGCGAACCGAAGCCTCGTGCCCGCGCCACCTCAGTAGGGAAATGCCGCTCAGTCCAGGGAGATCGACCCCAACCGTCAACCAGCTTCGGTCATGGTCTTTCCATACGTCAGTTCCAATAACCGTTTCAGCACCCGCATACATTTGCACGCCGATTTCGTGGCTCTCGAGCAATGCCTATAGCGCTTAGCCAATTTCGGCATCAGGTTCAACGACATAAACGATGTTGTTTTGCTGCACGGGCGCTCGATCAGTACCTTGTT
>JBLFWZ010000246.1:0-6655 GCA_047611905.1 Gammaproteobacteria bacterium
ACGTTTCACCGGGCTTACAAAAGCGGCGACAACAGCCGGATTTGTCGTCGCTTATTCCGACCACCGAAGTCTGTCGCTGAAGGTTCTGGACGAACTCGCGCGGATCCCAGCTCACATTGCGTCCAAGTGGTGCATCGATACCGAACGGATCTTTCTGACCGGGCATTCCGATGGAGGAACCGCCGCGAGCGCCATTGCGTTCCGTCAAGACTCGGACCTCAGTCCGAGCGCAATCGCTCCAAGCGCAGCAGGATTACGTGGCACGGACCTTGAGGCAGTTACGTGTCCGCGCCCACTGCCCGTGATGGTGTTACACAATTCCGACGACCAACTTTTCCCAGGGCTTGGCGCGCAGGCGGCCCGATGGTGGGCGAGTTGTAACCAATGCGACGTTGCCAATCCGCTGCGCGCAACCGACGGGTGTATTGAATATTCGCGATGTTCTAACCAAGCGCTAGTACGTTACTGTGAACATGCCGGGGCTCATCAACGGTGGCCGGACGCAAATAACCGAATTATTGATTTTTTCTTATCGAATTCTAACGAAGCTGAGTTCCGCCAAAATTGAGCGTGCCGCGGGCACAAAACCGTAAATTGCCGCATCGCACCATTTGAGCTAGGTCTGAACTAAATTCGAATATTGTTCTCGAACTATTGAGGGTAAGTGTTGAACAAACAAAGTGTTGCATTGCAGCATGAAATCAAATTGAACTTGATCATAGTTAGCCAGGAACATACTATCCGAATCGATTCACAATACTTTCATTGGCGCAACGCCTAAGAGCCAGTTGCGAGGGGCGCATCATATGCATATTAAAAAATACGATTTTGACTACAGCCGCAGACTTTTCATGGAAAAAACTGCGCTCGGACTCGGCGGAGCTGGCGTTTTAACGTCACTATGGCCCGAGATTTGCAAATCCGGAGACATCACCAAAGCGTATCCGGAAGAGCTTTACAACATTGAGGCCTACACGAAAGGTAAGATCAAAGTCGGCGACGTTATAGACGCTGACAACATCGACATCGTGCAGGATCTCGTCGATCCAATTCTTTACCAAGAAGTGAAGCAAGACGGTCGCACATTCTTCATTCAAGAGACTGATACCGACGTTACCCGTATGTATCCTCCTTACTACTTGGATGCGACTCTGTCGAACCAAGGTAAGGCAGGCTTCGACGCCAACGGCAACGTTGTGGTGGCAGAGACCGGTGCAAACTGGATTGGCGGACACCCGTTCCCTATTCCAGACAACGGTAACGAAGCAATCGCCAACTTGACGCTTAGCTGGGGTCGTCATGACCAAACCATCTACGCGATCCCAACGATTTCTTTGAACCCAGAAGGCGATGTCAGTTACGAATACGACTTCGTTTGGGCAGAACAGCAATGCGCTGGTTTGACTAACCCAAACATCAGTCCCGTTCGTCCGTATCTGCCAGGTCATGAAGACAAAGTTCGCTTCCAGTCAGTTTGGTTCACGAAACCAAATGACGTGAAGGGCACGGCGTTCATGAACGTTTGGCAATACGACCAACGTGAGTTCCCGGATCTCTTCGGTTACCTCCCAGCCTTTAAGCGTGTTCGTCGCTTCCCGACAAACCAACGCTTTGAACCATTAGTCGCAGGCATGAACTTGTTCTTGTCCGACGCATGGGCTGCTGGTGATCCGATGTTGACATGGGGCAACTACAAGATCATCGCACGTCAACCCATGTTGGCTTCGATGCATCACCAATGGTTGCCAGAAAATGACAACTGGGGGCACCCGACAGTCGGTGGGCCGAAGGGCAACACTTACTACCACGTTGGTAAGCAATTGATTCCAGAAATCATCATCATGGAAGGTGAACCGACAGGATTCCCGCGTGCGCCATTGAGCAAACGTCGTGTGTATCTTGATGCTCGTAACACCATGTTCCCACAAGCGATCTCTTATGACCGTCGTGGCGATGTATGGAAATCATTCGAGCCTGGATTCAGTTATCAAGAAGGCAAAAACGGAGAAAAACGTGTTGCCGCTGATGGCCGTACTGAGTGGACTTGGTCTTGGGTTATTAGTAACGACATTCAATCTGGTCGTGTTACTCGTTTCCATCACGCTAAGGAAATTGCAGGTGGTTGGAAGTCAGAAATCGATCCAGGTCGCGACTTCCTGGCAGATTACATGACTGTTCAAGCTATGCGTCGTCTCGGAACTTAACACCCGAACCGACCTTTAACGAAATTGCCCCGGCAGGGTTTCTCTGCCGGGGCTTTTTTTTGCCTTAGTATTTTCCTAGTGGTCCAGAAAGATTCGACGAATTCTCAAGAACGTTGCGCCACCGTCGCCCCATACAAGCAGTCTGCTATCAGTAGTTGCAGGCGTTGAAAGGGTTAAGCCGATAGCCGAAAATCTAAAAAAAGTGAGACGGTTTGCGTCGCAATCGTTTTAGCCGTCGCGCATCTAAGAGACTGAATCACGATGGTCGGGGAATTCGCGAGCGATTGATTCGCAATAACGTCTAATTTCTTCCGGATCGTGGACCGCAATTCTTGGCTTGAGTTTTTTTGGCTTACGCGGAAAGCGGCCCATTCCGGCCAAGATACAAAACCACGATGTGGGACTGTAGGCTAGACGCGGCCCTTGGCGCTTCAATTCTTCAAGCAAATCGCCGCCGCTATCCCAAACATCAAGGATCTGAGTGACCGAATCGGACAAGTTTTTGTTCTCTCTGTTTTCGATCCAGTAGCCTGTATCGTTTCGGGAGTTGAGCTTGTAATGCATGAAGATGTAATCCTTGATGCTGTCAAAGATCAGATTTATCTTCGTGTTGAATTCGCCGCGATATTTTGGGGTGAAATCACCGCCTGAAAATTGCGTGATGAAATTCTCGACCGTGTCCTGAACAATCATCAAGGCGGTGGCTTCCAACGGCTCGATAAAGCCTTGCGAAAGACCTACGGCCAGCGAATTTTTGTTCCATGACGAAGCCGCTCTTCCGACCCGCATTTTCAGATGCCGCGCTTCCACAGTTTCGTCCATAAGGCCGATATGTTGGCGCAATTCACGTTCTGCCGACTCTTCATCGGTGTGATCCGAGGAATAGACATAACCATTCCCAAACCGATTGGTGAGTGGGATCTTCCACGCCCAGCCGAACTTCAGTGCCGACGAAATTGTTTGGGATGCAAGTGCGTCGCCATCTAGTGGGGTCGGAACAGCAACGGCGCGGTCATTAAACAAGGCGTCCTTATATGACAAGAACGGAACATCCAAAGTTTTTGACGTGATGACACTCGCAAATCCCGTACAGTCGACGAAAAAATCCGCCGCAATAAATCCAAATTTTTCGGTTTGCACACCGGAAATATCACCGTTTTCATGTTGTTGCACTTCGGTGACCGTATCGATGAGATGCTTAATGCCTCGCTCGGTCGCTTTATCTTTCAAGAATTTTCCAATGAGTCCGGCATCGAAATGATAGGCGTACTCTGATTGATAGGCCGAATCCGGTCTCGCTTTTGGAGCGAGCTTCCGTTTGGCTAAATAGTTTGATACGAAAAAAACATCCGGATGCGCGTGGACATCGAAATTTTCTCGCCGTAGCGCGACATTATCTGCAAATGCGCGCACCGTCTGATTGTCGCCGATTGAGAAAAACGGATGGTAGTAACTCTTGTAACCCTTGCGCGTAGCCCAATTTGGAAATCGGATCCCGCACTTGTACGTTCCATTACACGCCGGCATCCACTCCGATTCAGGAATGTCGAGGCGATCGAAAAACCGTCGCATTTTCGGTGTCGACCCCTCGCCGACTCCAATAATTCCTATATCGCTCGATTCGAGTAGCGCGATTTCGCAGCCGGTTTGTGCCCACGCATCTGCCAGCAGCATTGCGGTCATCCAACCAGCCGTGCCACCACCAACGATGAGGATCTTCTTCGGGCATTGAGCTTGTGTATTCATGGCCATTCGCGATCCAATCGGTGTTGAAAACAAAATGTGTAGAGTATCCGTGAGGCTACATTTTAGCGCGAATGTCGCTAGGACGTGTGGCTCGCAGACATTTTTCGAGCGATAGATTTTAGCCTTTGATTGTTCCTGCCGTAGTGACCCAGAAAATAGCTCGTGTCTAGTCCAAGTGCAGGTTTTGCTTTAGAACGCGTAAGATATTTCCGCCCATGATGGCGGTAATTTCCTGATGTGAAAAATTTTCCAGTACCAACGCGTCAACTAGCAATGGCAATCCCGTAATGTCTATCGGTGTGCCGACGGCGCCGTCAAAGTCACTACCGAGCGCGGTATGCCGCACGCCAATTTGGTTCGCGGTATATCGAATCGCCGCGGCAACTCCTTCAATTTGCGTACTGCATATTGCTTCCGGGAAATAAGCGATGCCAACCAGTCCGCCGGTGTTCGCGATCATTTGAAGTTGTTCGTCGCTTAGATTTCGTGTGCGATCGCAGGTTCCTTTTACACCAGTGTGGGATACCACCACCGGCCGTTTAGCAACGGCTGCGACATCCTTAATCAATGCTGCCGAACCATGCGCGAGATCGATAATGATGCCGAGTCGCTCCATTTTTTCCACCGCTTGGTAGCCCAGATCCGTTAATCCGCTTTTGTGTACGCCGTGTGCGGAGCCTCCAATTTCGTTGTCGAAAAAGTGCGTTAGACCCATCATTCGATAGCCGGCTGCATGCAGTCTATCGAGATTATCGATATCTCCGTCTAGCGCGTGTAGCCCTTCGACAGCTAAGATCGCAGCGGTGATTTTGACGCTATTCGAGCGACGCATGAGATAGTTTGTAAGATCGCGGCCGCTTCGAATCACTACCAGTTGCCCATCAGAACCGCGGCTTGCGTCATGCAAGCGCTCGGCCTGATATAGCGCTCGCTCGGTTCGACTTTGCCACGTGCGAACCGGCCAGCGCTGCGCGATGACCAATAACGTAATGTTATCTGTCGCAGCATCATTGCGCTCGAAATTTAAATGTCGCGGTGTCTTGGTTACCGCACTGAAAATTTGTAGGCCGATATCAGCCTCGAGCATGCGCGGCAAATCGATATGCCCGTGACTATTGGAATTTGCTAAGTCGCGATTCCACAGCAAGGTGTCGGCGTGAAGATCTGCGGTAAAAATTTTAGGTTCGATTCCGTCCGAACGGCGTTCATGCGCAGGCGGGCCAACCGAGTGCACGGTGTTAAGAAATCGATCGACTAAATTTGGTAGGGCAAAGAAAAAGAACGCCGATAGCAGTAGCAAAACGCCAGCAAGGGATTTTATCAACGGGTACACTGAATTCGTGATTTCGTGACTATCGGTCTCTCAATAGCGAGAAGAAATGTTTGAAAATGCCACGTACATTAACGGGGTGGCTGGTTTGCTAACTTTAACAGCGTTACGCTACGACGGCAGCCTAATGAAGTCGAGCGATACGAACGTCAATTTTGAGGAATGTCCATGTCTAGGATGAACAACCGAGTGCTATTAGTCGGGAGTATCCCCGGCGAAAATGCGACCGATGCAATGGCGGCTTGCGGCGCAGAACTCGGCGATTACCTCGATTGTGTGCCTGACGGCGAAACGGGTGCGCGAAGAATATGGATTAATTTTCTGGCCGCATCAACTTACCACGATCACCCGTTGATCGAGACGATAAACCGTCCAATTCCCATCGATTTAAAACATCCTGACGAATGGCGCAGCGCTTCCGAAACATGGGCGCCACGGGGCTATTCGGACCACTGGCAGTTTGGTGTAAAACCCGGGGTCGATTCTGTGAGATTCGAAAATTTGGGTTACTCGAATGCGGCCAAGGGATCCTATCCTGATTTTTGCGACCTGCGCGACGCTGGTGTGCTCGCAAAAGATGCGCGTTTCATGGTGGCTATGCCACTGTTGGAAAGCGCTGTGCGGCCGTTTGTGACAAATGAGAACGATTTTGAAATCATGCGGCAGGCCTATGCGGAGGCCCTAAAGAGGGAGGTTACGGATCTGTCCGACTGTATCCCTGCAAACGATCTCGTCGTTCAGTGGGATATTTGCTTCGAGGTCGTTGCAATCGACGGTCACGAACAAGATAAGGCAATTTTCCCCTGGGAACCGTCCGGAGATCCGTACGAACGCTACCTCGAAGCGCTAACGCTCGCGGCCGCATGCGTGCCGAGAAATGTCTTGATGGGGCTACATTTGTGCTACGGCGACTTAGGGCACCAGCATATTATTGAACCCCGAAATCTTGCTATCGTGACGAGGATGGCGAATTCTGCCGCTAGCCAAGTGAAGCGAGATATCGATTACTTTCATATGCCGGTTCCGCGCGATCGAAACGACGACGCTTATTTCGAACCACTTCGCGATTTAGAAATTGGCGACACGAAGTTGTATTTAGGCCTCATCCATACCACCGGTGGGGAGCAGACTTCACTGGGATTACTTGAAACTGCGCAACGGCACGCATCCGGATTCGGCGTAGCAACCGAATGCGGGTTCGGCCGGCGTCCGTTGGACAGCCTACCAGAACTACTGCGCATTCATCGGGTTATAGCAGACGCTTTGTAATAACTCGCATCGATACAGGCAGTAAGAGTTCTTTTAGAAAAAAATTAGAAAGTACTAACACGACAACGGGGGACATTGTAATGAGAAGAAAACTATGGATTACGAC
>JBLFWZ010000247.1:0-6638 GCA_047611905.1 Gammaproteobacteria bacterium
CATATCTATCCTACTCTAGCGGAAGCCAACAAATATGCGGCCGGCGCCTGGCGCCGGGCGCATACGCCAAGCTGGGTTTTAAAAGTTGCAGAGCGCTATCACAGCCGAAGACTATAGATCGTTGGCCCGAATTTGCTGTCGCCGAACGTGTAACTCAAACGCGCAACATCGAGCGACACGCTGGATATTTTATCCGGTTCATTACGTCCTGTGTGTATCAACGAACCGATGAATATCGCTCGCTCTAATCACTAAACTTCTGAACCACGTCGTCTAACATCGCCACCAATAATTTGTTACCTTTGCTTTCAGAGGCGAGCGACGGATCACCGTTCACACCATCCGGAGAGTAATTCGATAGATCAGGTCGGTTGCGATTGAACCGGCCGCTCACTATCTCAGTAGGGGCGGCGATCGCGTAGTGCATATCGACGGATTTTGGATCAATCGCCAACATCAAAGACGTCTCGATTTCGTCTGCGTGCCCGCCCCAGGCTTGCTCACTTAGGCGGCTCGATTGTTCGCCAAATCGCTCACCTTCGTAGACGTTAATGAGTTGGAGATGGTCCGAGCGCGACCGTGAAACGATCATCTTTGTGATCGGCGCGATCGTACTAATGCCGGTGTTTAGTATGACGATGCGACTTGCGCCTGCTCGTTCGATGCCATCTAAGATATCGTTGACGACAGCGATAAAAACCGGCTCAGATAGGCTGATACTGCCAGGGTATTCGACAAACATTGGATAATATCCATATCCGACGACCGGCCAGATGACGACCTCTAGGCGCTGCAAGAGTTGTCCACACAACCAATTCACTTGTTGGTCATCGGTGTTCATTGGCAGATGCCGGCCGTGTTCCTTGCACGACGCACCGATTGGCAATACTGCAATCGCCTGGTTCTGCAACTTAGCTTCGACTTCTGGCCATTTCGATTCTGCGACTCGAATGCCAACCATGATGTCACTCCTGCGGCCGATAATGTGTAAATTTATTCGGCTTGCGCGCAGCCGACCTTATAATTATCTTACAATCACGGCTCTTAGCCACACGCCAGAGAACAAGTATGCAGAGAATCAAAGATCTAATACGCGACGTTCCGGATTTCCCGAAACCTGGCATTGTCTTCAAAGATTTAACCCCCGTCATTCGCGACAGCGCCGCGATGCGGCAGATCTCAAGCGAATTATCGCTACCCTTTCGCGAAGCCGGAGTCACCGCCGTCGCCGGAATGGAAGCGCGTGGCTTCATATTTGGCTCCTTAGTTGCTCAGGAATTAGACGTCGGATTTATTCCGTTACGTAAACCTGGCAAACTGCCCGCCAAAACACATAGCGTCTCCTATGCGCTAGAGTACGGTGAAGCCTCATTGGAAATGCATACTGACGCTTTATCAACGCAAGACCGCGTCTTGTTAGTCGACGATCTACTCGCGACGGGCGGTACGGCTGCGGCTAGTATTACGCTAATTGGTAAAGTCGGAGCTGAAATTTGCGGTGCGGCTTTCTTTGTCGAACTCGATTTTCTGCACGGTCGCCAAATGCTTGGGGACGTAGCAGTTCATTCGTTGGTACATTTCTAATGTCGAATGTGACGCGAAATTCGGCACGGTACAAATAGTGATCTGCGGTATGAAACGGTTGCGCATTCGGCAACACGCCACGGTCGTCACAATGTCTCGGCGTCGCCTTTAAATCATCCCTATGTGTCTTCTCCTTGCTGCGTGCCAGCAACATCCGGATTTTCGCTTAATCATCGCCGCGAATCGTGATGAATTTTACGAGCGCCCCGCCCTGCCGGCAGATTTTTGGCCTGACAGCGACACGATCCTTGGCGGGCGAGACTTGCAAGGATCGGGCACTTGGTTGGCCGTTAATCGGCGCGGCGCGTTTGCCGCTATCACCAATGTCCGAACGTCGATGAACATCGCGGCGCCGCGATCGCGCGGCCTGATAATTAGCGACTACCTAACGTCTCCGTCCACAGCGGAGAAATTTGCCCGCGAGTTGACGGAGCATCGAGCGCAGTACCAAGGCTTCAATGTTTTTGCGAGCGATGTGCAATCTACTGCGTGGTGTTCGAATTACAGCAATGAATACAAATCCCTTTCAGCCGGGGTTTACGGCTTGAGCAACCATCTACTGGACACTCCTTGGCCTAAGGTAAACCGTATCAAAGCCGACTTCAAAGCGGTCGAGTCGCTGTCTAAATGCGACCTAATCGAATCGCTATTTAGTTCTTTGCGCAACGAAGAATCGGCTCCGGACCGGGACTTACCGAACACCGGCATCAGTATTGAACATGAACGCGTTTTATCTCCAATTTTTATTTCTGGTGACACCTACGGTACACGTTGCTCGACGGTAATATTAATCGACAACGGTGGGTTTCTAACGTTTATAGAAAGACGCTTTGGCCCGCGCAACGTGTTTGCCGGAGAATCTAAATTTGAATTTGAATTAGAGCCGACGCCGGCCTACGATATAACCGAATCACGCCTTAACTAAACGACGAACATGAGCACAATCGCAACTAATATCACGGTGGACGGGCTACGCGAACGTTATCTCGCAGTAAGAACGCAAACAGATTTCTTGGTTCGCAACTTGTCTTCTGAGGATTCTTGTGTTCAATCGATGGCCGACACGAGCCCTACAAAATGGCATCTCGCACACACAACGTGGTTCTTCGAAACATTCGTCTTGGAAGCTCGAACGACGAACCATCGGGCTTTCGATTCGGATTACAAATTTCTATTCAATTCGTATTACAACTCCGTCGGGGCTCAATTCACTCGCGGTCATCGCGGGCTAATAACGCGGCCCGATCTGGCAGCCATCCACGATTATCGACATTACATCGACGACAAAATACTGGAACTACTAAAACGCGATATCGATCCGGCGATTCTTGCGGTCATCGAAGTCGGTTTACACCACGAGCAGCAACACCAAGAGCTAGTGCTAATGGACATCAAGCACCTGTTTTCCTGCAACCCACAGTTTCCTGCTTACGCACATACGCTAATGACCGCGGGCAGCGAAAGCAACATCGCTTACCTTGAGTTTCAAGGTGGGATCGCTCCAATTGGCGCCGCGGCGATCGGGTTTTCGTTCGACAATGAACGGCCACGACATGACGCGCTCATACCGGATTTCGAACTCGGATCACGATTAATCACCAACGGCGACTATCTCGATTTCATTAACGACGGTGGATACCGCGCGTCATTGTTATGGCTAGCGGACGGTTGGGCGGCGATTCAACGCGACGCTTGGGTAGCACCACTTTACTGGTACGAACTGGATGGCGTGTGGCACGAGTTTACCTTGAACGGTCTACGTGAGATCAACCGCAGCTCGCCAGTTGTCCATATCAGCTATTACGAAGCCGACGCTTTTGCTCGTTGGGCGAACGCACGCTTGCCTACGGAAATGGAATGGGAACTGGCCGCTCAGAAAGCGAACCCTGACGGAAACTTCGTCGAAGATGCGCGCCTCCATCCGCAACCCTCGTTAGGGCCGCAAAATTCACTCTCTCAAATGTTTGGGGATGTCTGGGAATGGACAATGAGCCCGTACATAGCCTATCCGGGTTTTAAAACGCCCGAAGGAGCAATCGGCGAATACAATGGAAAATTCATGAGCGGCCAAATGGTGTTGCGCGGCGGCGCCTGTGTCACACCACGAGAGCACATCAGAAGCTCATATCGAAATTTTTTCTACCCCGGCAACCGATGGCAATTTGCCGGCCTGCGCCTAGCGCGCAATGTAGGGAAGATGGCTTGATTGTTCTACTAAGTCCGCCGAACCGTTTCTCATTCGGCGCGGTTGCCCGTAGCCAGTTATTCGATTAAGGCGCCGCATACTCGGAGTATCAATTTTCAGAAGCGGAATTTCGCGAAGAAATATTGCCCGCAGATAAAACGACGCGAAAATTCTATCGACCCAGCGAACCGCGCATCTAAAGTATTTAGTTCGCAGTGCCTACGTTTGCGCTCGAGGTGCTCGTCGAAAACACTCGCCGAGCGCAGAGCTATCTACTCGAACTGTTCTTTATCGGGCGACCAGTGTTGTTCGGCGACGATATCACCCATCTTTCGCCCCGGCTCTAATTGGCCTTGATAAATCACGTAACGGCCGCCATCACGTTTACCTACCGCAGGACTCTCGACCCAAATCCACATATGCCCGGCAACGGTATCAAGGATGAGCGCCTTTTCGCTACCGAATTCAAAACCCGGGTTAAGTGGCACCACCTGGTAGCGTTGTTCCGCGATCGCCGTGGCGCAATATCCTAGCCACAGCGCGCAGCCCAAGGCGATCTGTATGAACGAAGATCGTCGAATCATTTTGAATGTCATGTTTACTCTCGAGGGTAGAACTCAAATAGACGAGATTGTCAGGTAACTTTACGACGTGCTGATAGACTCGCCCCAGTATCGTCGCCCGTATCCACGGAATCGCCTCTTGCAAAACTGCTTCAGCACGCACTAGTGCGGGTAAAGACAGTCGTACGAAGCCGCGGCGACCATTGTATCGCACTCGATGTGGCTCGCCGATACCGACCTGATCAATGTGGATGCTCTTCCAATCTATTGTCATGCCATGAGTTTTGAGCGCGATCAACGATTCCGCAAGCAGGCGAATTTCATGCAACAGCTTTTGACAGGCGTCCTTTTTTAATTTGACGTGGCGGGAATCGCTAAACATGCAGTGCAATCCATCTGAACTTGAGTACATCGGGGGTCGATCAGAGCCGAAAGCCCACCCGTCGTCGCTACGGGTCGAACGATTCGCAACCTTTTCCTCTACCGTGACGCCACTACCTCGACATTCGACATATCGACACGCATGTTCTGCAATCGCTCGCTCGAACTCGGCTTGACGGTTGGGCCGCGGTGCACTGAGCATTACCTGCTCGTCGCCGATAAGAATCCGGATAGCCCCGGATTGCGCTTTAAGAATCTTAACCTCAGCGTATCCGTCGATGGATAACGCGATATTTTCGAGTTGATCGATATAGCGCCGCAGTCCTGATCCCCAGCTCGACGAGCCGGGCTTTGACTGCGATCCAGCTTCTCTCGAACGTGCTAACTCCGCCCGATAAGATTCCACCATCAGCTCGATGGCGACGCTCGCGAATCGTGCTTGGTCTCGCTGATCGCCATTTAACACCGACCTAAGTACGTCTTCCATGCGCGTCGCAGGGATCGATTCGTCAACTAATAGATCTGCTCGAAATTGTTGTGATGTTGACTGCGCGCCACACCAGGCGGTCATCAAAGTGACGGTTAAGAAAACCGCGCATCGGTAAGCGAAATAGCTCTTGCCGCGCATAATAGTCTAGCAATTACCCGGTGATGTTAATGTGTTATCGGCTACATTGACGCTGGCATTAGCACGAAATGTGCATTCGATTTGCAACGCTCTAAACACCATTCAGCAACGCGAGCGCTGCGTTATGTAATGTCCGATTGGAAGCCGCGAGTACTGTGCCGCCACTGCGAACCGATGCACCAGTCCAGTCCGTGATCATGCCTCCCGCGCATTCTATGATCGGTACGAGCGCTGCGATGTCATAGAACCCGAGGTCGGCCTCCGCGACGATATCCACGAATCCTGCAGCAAGCATGCTGTACGCATAACTGTCGACTCCGAATCGAGTTAGGCGCGAGTGTCGCGATAAATTCTCAAATTGCAGCAGTTCCCCCGACGAGAACATGCTCGGGGAGGTCGCAAATAGCGAGGCATCGCCTACACAAGACGTACTCGAGGTACGTAAGTTGGTACGTCCCGCCGCGCTAACTTGCACGGACACACCAAATCCGCCGACAAAGTATTCTCCAACGACGGGTTGACTCATCACTCCGAGCACTGGGATACCGCGGTCGCAAAAGGCGATTAAGGTCGACCACGTTGGCAAACCGCAAACGAACGCCTTCGTTCCATCAATCGGATCGAGCACCCATTGATATTGCGCCTTAGGGTTTACTGGCAGCCGTTCTTCGCCACTGATGCCATGATCAGGGAAGCGCTTCGCTATCGCCGCCCGTAAGGCGTCTTCAGTATTGCGATCGGCGACGGTAACCGGGTCGAACCCAACACTAGCCTTGTTGTCTACTACGAGCTGAGTGCGAAAGTAAGGAACCGCGCTCGCCGCTGAGACGGCAACCAACTCACTAGCGAAGTTACGTAGCTCTTGTTGTGATTTGGAATCCAAGTTGCCTGCCAGGTTACGACGATAAACGAGTGCCATAATGACATTCGCCTGATTCCGAGTAAATCAACTAACTAGGCTGGGTCGGGTTTGTAGACCATTGCCACCCTCGTCGCGAAAAATAATCGATTGAATTCCTTCGATTCACAATCGAGAATTAGACGACGGAGAGTTCAAATCATGCATCGACATAAGGCGCCAGGATGAGCAGAATTTTATTATTTTTAGCAACAAACATTGCCGTGATCACGGTTTTATCCGTGGTGATGAACCTCATGGGGCTAAATCAGCCCGGCTCAAGCATGCTTCCGACAATAGTAATTGCATCGGTATTTGGCATGGGGGGCTCCTTGATATCGTTGCTTCTATCCAAACGGATGGCATTGAAATCGAGCGGTGCGCGCGTTATCGAATCCC
>JBLFWZ010000248.1:0-6634 GCA_047611905.1 Gammaproteobacteria bacterium
CAGGCGCTCATTTATCCGATGATCGACGATCGACAAATCACTGTATCGAGCCAATGGAACGATCCAGTCTGGCCGCCGAACGCCAATAGATTCGGCTGGGATAGTTACCTAGGTGATTTGACCGGCGATGATGTGCCGTACTACGCAGCGGCAGCTCGCGCGGAAGATCTACGCGACCTACCGACAACTTTCATATCGGTTGGAGCGTTAGACGGATTCTCCGATGAGGATATCGATTACGCGAACCGGTTGCGCCACGCCGGCGTAGCCTGCGAATTGCATGTCTATCCTGGCGCGCCACATGGGTTCGATTCGCTAACACCAAACACGACCGTTGCGCGCCGCGCCGATGCCGATATCCAACGCTGGTTAGCAGTGCAATTGCGCGGCGCCTAAAACTTAACGATTATTGTTTGTCGAGACGTATCAGTGTTTGGCAAATTGAACGACGCGGATCTC
Organism: Gammaproteobacteria bacterium; assembly: GCA_047611905.1. GTDB lineage: Bacteria > Pseudomonadota > Gammaproteobacteria > UBA11873. The sequence continues at coordinate 460 of JBLFWZ010000248.1, forward strand.
GAACATTTACTAGATCGACTCTAACTTTTATTTAAGCAATTACGAGGGGAGAATAATGTTTAAAGTAATAATATTGATAAAACGGAAAAACGGTATGAGCGTCGAAGCGTTCCGAGATTACTATGAAACCAAACATGCGCCACTCGGCGCAAGTAAGATCCCAAACTTAAAACGTTATATTCGCCACTTCATTAGCCCTTACGGAAATGAAATATATGCGGCGGATTCTGAGCCACCGTACGACGTCCTAACGGAACTATGGTTTGATGATGAAGCCGATTTTGATCGAGGTATGGCTTATCTGTCGGAACCCGAGACGGCAGCGATTATTGGTGCGGATGAAGAAAAGTTATTTGAAAAGTCATCCATCCGAATTATGGTGATGGAAGACCACGAAACCGATTTATCGAAACGTTGAGCGTAACTTAGGGCGCTCGTTTTTTCGGAAACGAGTGGTGGCGACATTCGGCTCGGAAATTACATTCGCAACGCGCAGTAGTCGTTGCGAATGTCGTTAACCACCTTCGATACGTTGAAGCAGATAAACCTCAGCGCCTTCCGGGATCAATTTGCTCCAGTTGTCGCGATAAATTTCGCCATTAATCGATACAGCGATCCCTGCGTCGATGTGGTTTTGAATCCGCGGGTAACGTTCCGCCAAGTGTAAAAATAATTCGCGAATTGTGGCAGCTTCGATCGTAACCGAAGCTGCCCCGTCAACCGTGTCGCGCAGCGACCCAACAAGTTTTACTTCATGCATTAAACCCTCAAGCCTAGCTTGCGCGTTGCGCTTTTAAAGCACTGAGGATCCGAGGTGGCGACATGGGCACATGGGTCATCCGCACACCAGCAGCGTTTGACACCGCATTACCCACCGCAGCCAATGGCGGCACTATCGAGGTTTCCCCAACGCCACGCACGCCATAGGGGTGACCTGGGTTGGGTATCTCGAGGATTTGCGTATCGATGAAGGGCAGATCTGAGCAAACGGGTATTCGGTAATCGAGGAAACCCGCGTTTTGTAAGCGGCCATCGTCGCCGTAGACATACTCTTCGTTTAACGCCCAACCGATCCCTTGTGCCGCGCCGCCTTGGAACTGGCCTTCGACGTAATCAGGGTGAATGGCCTTGCCGGCGTCTTGAATTACGGTGTAGCGAACAACTTTCGTCGCGCCGGTTTCCGGATCCACTTCGACATCGCAAATATGGCTGGCGAATGAAACACCCGCGCCGTCCGCGACCACTTCATTATGTGAAGCAATAGGACCGCCAGTCTTTGCTGCCGATGCGGCGATGTCCGCTAAACTGAGCGGCGTAAGTTTTTTATGCTTAGCACCGATCGCTGAAGCTATACCATCTTTCCACTCGACACTGTCAACAGGAATCCCCCAAGTTTTCGCTGCTCTGTCGCGTAGTGTTTGAATCATATCGCGCGCTGCGAAGATTATTGCCATGCCAGTTGAGAACGTTCCTCGACTTCCTTCGGTGGTGTCGTTATGACCGAGCGAATTCGTATCGGCGATCGTGCATTTTACTTGCTCGTATGGAATGCCAAGCTCTTCCGCCGCAATGAGTGACATCGAAGCACGTGAACCGCCGACGTCAATTGTGCCGATTGTCACTGAGACAGTGCCATCCGCGCCCAGGTTGATATCAGAGCACGTTTGTCCACCAAAGTTAAACCAAAAGCCGCAAGCCATACCGCGCCCCTGGTTCTTGCCGAGTTTCGCTTTCATGTGCGGGTGGTTCTTTACGGCCTCCAAAGTTGGCTTGATCCCAATCGGTCCATAAGTGGGTCCATAGGAAGATTGCGTGCCTTCAGAGGCGGCATTTTTGAGTCGAAATTCGACCGGGTCTATGCCGATTTTAGCGGCGACTTGATCAATCGTGCTTTCTACTGCGAAAGCAGCCATGGGCGCAGAGGGCGCTCGATAGGCTGCGACTTTGGGGCGGTTTACGAGCACGTCGTAGCCTGTGGTCTTTACGTTCTTTAAGTCGTAGCAGGCGAAGGCCGTCATCGCGCCAAGCATGCCCCAAATGGATGGGAAAGCGCCGTCTTGATAACGCAGACTCGCGCTCGCGGCGGTAATGGTGCCGTCTTTTTTTGCACCAATTTTTACGTCAATTGATGTTGAGGACGTCGGTCCAGTTGCGCGGAAGACTTCTTCGCGACTCATGACTAATTTCACTGGGCGGTTCGCTTTACGAGAAAGAGCGAGCGCGACGGGTTCCATCCACACGTGCGTTTTGCCGCCAAAGCCCCCGCCAATTTCTGATGATGTCACTTTAAGATTGGCGATTTCCATGCCAAGTAACGCTGCGCAGGTATTACGAAAAACAAAATGACCCTGCGTAGTTACCCAAAGTTCGCCCTGACCATCAGGGCCAACGCTCGCCAAACAGGCATGTGGTTCGATGTAGCCTTGATGAGTTTGTTCAGTTTTGTAGCTCTTCTCGATAATCACGTCTGCGGCAGCAAAACCTACCTCGACGTCACCGTGTCCGAAGTTAGTGATTTGCGAGATGTTTGATGCCTTCTTTGGTGGTGGCTCGACTCCCGCAGTACGAATATGCGGTTGCACGATGGGAGCGCCGGGTTTCATCGCTTCATCGACGTCTGTCACATGCGGCAAAATCTCATAGTCGACCTTGATGAGTTTTAACGCCTTCTTCGCCGTCTGGGCGTCGATCGCCGCTATTGCAGCTACTGCATGCCCATCGTAGAGCGCGCGCCCGCGCGCCATGCAGTTTTCTAGTATGTCGAACATGCCTTGATTGCCATTAGTCAAATCTGGCAAGTCGCTGCTCGTGACGATCGCTTTTACGCCTTGAAGTTTTTCGGCTTTTGAAATGTCGATTTTTTTGATCTTCGCGTGCGCATGCGGTGAGCGCAATATCACGCCGACCAACTGGCCGGGTGCCGAAGTGTCCGCGCCGTAACGCGCGCGGCCGGTTACTTTATCAATTCCATCGGGACGCGGCCGGCGGTGGCCGACCATTTTGAAATTTTGATTGGTGAAACTCGTATCATGTGCCACTTAGTTTTCTCCTTGCCAACATATCGTTATGGGGCAAATTCGATTCGATAATTCGGTCCGCGTCATTATGTTCAACGCTTTTTCTTTGCAGATTTGGCCATTTCTTTCGCCGTTGCCTGCACGGCTCGAACGATTTTGTCGTAGCCCGTGCAGCGGCATAAATTACCAGCCAACGCGTAACGGATTTGCTCTTCACTAGGGCTTGGGTTTCTATCGAGTAGCGTTTTCGCAGCGATCAAGAATCCCGGCGTGCATATTCCACACTGCAAGGCAGCATGTTTTATGAAGTTACTTTGTAGCGGATGTAACTTCTCGCCGTCCGCCATTCCTTCTACGGTAGTAATGTCACGTCCCTCGACTTCGGCCCCAAGGACTAAGCACGAGCACACTAAACGGCCATCGAGTGTGATGCTACAAGCGCCGCAATCTCCGGTGCTACAACCTTCTTTCGCGCCGATAAGCCCGGTTCGGTTACGCAATACATCAAGCAAACTCTCGCTTGGGTGACAGACGAATTCAACGGCATCACCGTTAACCGTCGTTGAAACATGAACTCCAGACATTATTTTCCTCCCGCGCGTTCGTAAGCGATCTTTGCGGCACGCCGGGCAAGTACGCCGGCGACCTCGGTTCTAAATTCGACAGTTCCCCGCTTGTCGTCAATTGGCGAACAGGCCGCTTCACAAGCGCTCGCAAGCTGCTCGAGTGCGGCGCTATCTAGTTTAGTGCCAACGATCGCTTTGGCGGCATCGGCTACCAATATAACGGTTGGAGCAACAGCCCCTAAGGCAACTCGTGCTGCTTTGACGATGCCTTTGGCATCTAGCGTTAAATTCACGCCGGCGCTACAGACGGCGATATCCATTTCGGTGCGGGGAATGAAGCGCAAATAGGCATCGCCGGATTTGGCCGGACGCTTGGGTAAGGTAATTGCTTCAATAAGCTCACCTTTTTTAAGGGATGTTTTACCGGGCCCCGTAACAACTTTCTCGACAGCGAGTGTGCGACGGCCGGCCGGGCCGACGATAACGGCCGACGCTTTGGCCGCTACCATCGCTGGTACGGTATCGGCGGCAGGAGACGCGTTACACAAATTACCAACCATGGTGCAGCGGCTTTGAATCTGATCGGAACCGATTAAGTTTGCTGCTTCGACGACACCGGGCCAGGCTTTGACGAGGCCCGCGTTTTCGCTTAAGGCCGCACACGGAACGCTCGCGCCGATTCGAAAACCACTCGCCGATTTCTTGATTTCTTGAGTAGCTGCAATGCGTTTTATGTCGACTAGCAGTTTGGGTTCGATGTAATCGCCCCTCATGCGGACTAATAGGTCTGTGCCGCCAGCAAGGACAAAAGCTTTGCCCTTCGCATTGGCTAGCAGGGATACTGCTTCCTTAGTGGTCGTGGGTGCTGCGTATCTCATGGATAGTGAATCTCCGCTTATACATAGGCTGGTACCGGGCGAAATAGCATCGCTACTATTGTTATTCGGGATGTTTGGCGCCCGTCGGTAACTGTTATTGGTAGAAGGCGAGCAGGCAATCCTACAGGGGCCACTAATTGGCTGCAATTAGTGCTTGAAATCATGCAATGAGATGGCGCTCGTATGCGCGACTAGTATTCTCGATAGCCAAATTTATTTTAGAGGTTCGCGCTCACGAGTCAGTCTGTGACCGGATGGGTAAATGGCGGCAATATTAGATTTCGACGGGCGCTGCATTGGCCGGGATTGCCAATGCGGTAACTCGAATATCAGTACTACCAATACGGATGATTGCGCCATTATCAACCCGCGTTTGTGCGTGTTCGAGAAACTTTGAAATATCTGCATCGCCGTCGCGTCGGTAACGCACCCAAGTTCCATTGCGACTCATCAGATCCATGAGTTGTAATTCCAATCCGTATTTAGGGTCTCGGACCAGGACTAAGCCAGCGTGACGTCGAGAGGCACGTGCGTCGTCGACGAAGATGTCAGCTTCTTCACTTCGACCTAGCACAAGTTTGTCGCCGGGAGCCAATTGGTAGGATGTTTTTCCGCGCACTTTTCCTCGCAAGCAATCCAGTTGGAGCAGAAAACTTTTGGTCGTTCCACGCACGCCGGGTTTACTTGATTGCTCAGCAGAAGATATTTCTTGTTGTGTTTGTGTAGATTCAATTTCGACAATCTTGGACCACGTTGCGTCGATATCAAGAGCGCTAAGATTTTCGTTTACCTTAACGAGGTGGCTACCAATGAGTAGCTCTTCCAACTGTGGGTTTAAGAGGTGTCTGAACGACTGCATGACCAAGATAGTGCGGCCTCGCGCAACGGCCTCTGAAACTTCTGGAATTATTTCGGTCGAGTTTTGGCCTTCGGGCGTGAGTAGTAAGACGAAGAACTTGCAACTGTCGATCGCTTCGACAATGCATTGGGGCCAGGCGTTCTTCTGAGTGACATCGCGTGCACTAAGCCAGCACGGTGTTCCGCGCGATTCAAACTCATCGCAAAATTGTCTGGCGGCCTTTTCATCGGAGCGCCCGTAGCAGATATAGACCGAAGCACGCTGTGCAGAACGCGTCAGAAATTCGGTAGTAATTTCTAGTGGGTCGATTGGCTTATCTTTGGCTGTATCCATCTTCGGCCCTAGGCTAGTTCAATAAGTCCGCAGCGAACCAGAGACAATAAATTTACGAACGGCTAGAAATCACGTCCCATTATAACCTGGTATCTCGAAAGTTTAGGCTTAATTTTTATTGGAGAGACCGAACGCTAAGGCCATAAATTGTTAGCAAATGTGTCCGACCTATGAGTTTGCTCTAGAGGATTCGAGCGTCAGCTATGATTGACATAGGCGCGGCTGTCGTTAGCGGCTAGCAGTAGAATTTTCGGAACTGTCGAGCCTTAGGTTTTCGATGACTCTTGAGGCGCCAAGATACTGCGCCGTACTGCCGTGTTCACCGGTTATCGGAATTGGGATACCGCGTTGTTCGGCAACTATTGTTGCAACAACATCGCGGTTAATCTCCGTCGAGTCCCGATCGTGGCTGGCCAGCGCTTGCGCTATAACCCGATCTGCCTCCGCTGCCATCGCTCGAGTATCCTCCACCAGCGGCGGGTGCGCTTCAAGATACAGCACGCCGTTGCGCCAACCGGCCAA
>JBLFWZ010000249.1:0-6624 GCA_047611905.1 Gammaproteobacteria bacterium
GTTAGAGCGTGCCGCGAGGGTGCGACGCGAAGTCAACATTCCGGTCGCAACCAGCTGGAACCTCGGCGTACCGCGCAATGCGGACCGGGCCATTCGCGAGGAACTCATCGACCTCGTGTTTCTAGGCCGGCCAGCGCTCGCGAACCCGCATTGGCCGGTTTGGGCAGCACGTGAATTGGCGCATCCCGATCCATTCGGTCTCGTTCCCGACGATTGGGCGTGGTGGCTGCGCAACTTTCGCGGCCATGAAGCGAGCATCGGCTGGCCCGAAAATAGTAACGATACAGTTGCTGAGTCACCCGCTGTTCCTTAAGTTCTGATCGCAAGCACGTGCGGGACCCCAAGTGTCCCATCGTGTTCCAAATGGCCGCTAAACTTCGTAGGATCATTTGTGGACGCATCTCCGCGCTTCGTAACTTGTTCAGCGGCGCTAGCCACTGGTTGCAAACGGCAGCCTCTTTAGAATTTTCGATCGTCGGCTAGCGCAGCGTCAGATCGCGGAGTGGGATAAGCGTTCAGATTCACGCGATCTTAATCGCCTCGAAAACTTAATCGGTCAATAACCGCGTGACATTGCATCGCACGCTAAGCGGCCGGCGGTTTATACCCCTCGAGCCAGAATTTCTCCTGCGGCTTAAAAGCGCCAAGCTGGATCGCAACGCCACGGAAATTCCAGAACGTGAATTCGCGTACAACTTTACGTTCGCGGTACAAATGAAATGTCATGCCGCGCGTATACGTGGTCTTGCCTTTGGCAGGAAGTTCAAGAAAATCCATGTTGTGGGTGGCTTTCCACACCCAGTTCATCACGCCCCATTCGTCGTAGTCGATGCCTACATTAATCCGGAACGTTGCCAGCGCGAAATTGATCGGGTGTTTAAACAGCTGCCGCTCGCACTTGCCTTGAGTATCGAAATTCCCGAAGCCGGCGATTATCGTGCGATGCACGTACTCGAAATGTCGGTCTTAATTGTGCGGGGTAAGGATGGCAAGGCGTGCGCGTTTCTCAATGCTTGTCGTCACCGCGGCGCGCAGATTTGCAAACTGGGCGCGGGTAACGCACGCGCCTTCACCTGTCCGTACCACGCATGGGCGTATAATCATCGCGGTGAATTGATCCGCCGCTATGCAGCAGAAACGTTCGGCGAACGTCGATCACGCTTTACTCGGCCTGAAGGAACTCAACTGCGAAGAACGCGCGGGTCTCGTCTACGTCATGCTCACGCCGGATAAGACGTTTGACATTGACGCTTGGCTCGGCGATTTCCGTCAAGAACTAGACAGCTTGAAACTAGACTCGTGGCATATTTTCGAACAGCGTGAGCTGTCTGGGCCAGGGTGGAAGGTTGCGCTAGACGGGTATCTCGAGGCCTACCACCACAATTCTCTGCACGGGAAAACTGTCGGTAAGCTCACGGTCGGTAACCTGCTCGTGCTCGATACCTGGGGGCCGCACCAACGTCTCACGTTTGGGCGAAAATCACTTAATGAACTCGTCGACACGCCAGAATCGGAATGGGACCCGAACAAACATATCCGGCTCATTCACAACTGTTTTCCGAACCTTTCGATCTCGGGGATCCTCGGTGATCATTGTCTCGTGAGTCAGGTCTTTCCCGGGCCAACTCCAGCGTCTACCGTGACGCGGCAAACAGTGCTCTGCGCAAGCGCGCCGAATACCGACGAAGCGCGCGCGGCCTCGACGTTATTCAGCGACATGGTGTTACAGGCCGTACGCGACGAAGACGACATCGTCGGCGGCACCATACAAGCCGGCCTCGGCTCGGGCGCGAACTCGGAATTTATTTTCGGCCGCAATGAACCCGCAGTACAGAATTATCACCGCACGGTCGCTGCCGTGATGTCGGGCGAGATCTCGATCCCATCGTGCACCGATCGGGCATGAGGAATGAGTCGTAAACGTTTAAAAAAATGCAGCGGAGAAGAGGGTTAGGGGACACTGGGTAATGGCGCTATCCATGCTTAACTTAGCGCCATTACCCAGTGTCCCCTTAGCTCTTTCCGTCACTTTTCGACCTTGCCGCAAAATTTTTATTTCAAAAATTCGAATGCGGGTTGTTTTGAGGCTTTCTTGTCAAAAGTTACCGTTGAGCTGCAGCCCACCGATTCGTTAACCCGGGCCAGCAAGTGATCGGGAAAATCCACGTTCGATTTTTTATAGTCATCCAGTGCTCGCCACACTACCTCTGGCGCCGAGACTTCGAGCTGCCCGATTTGTAAAAGCTTCTCGATGACGGCCGCGATTTCAGCTCTGCTTTGCTGATAATTACTCTCAAGTACCCAAGCGAGCTCGCATAATACAATCTGGCCGATGTAGCATGGGCGGTCTTTGGTACAGGCCGTTTCAATAAAGCGCGAGGCGTGCGCTGCTTGTTTCGGGTCGTCCTGCACTAGATAGCGCACAAGCACATTGGTATCCAATCCTTTCACGTTCTGACCGCCCTCGCTTTCACTGTAGCTTTCATATCGTCGATCGATACGGGTTTGCTAGGCTTGTCGATAATTCCTTTTAACGTCCTAACGTCGGTCGTCATTGGAACGAAGTTGACGACACCGTCGTCATCAACCAGAAAATTGACCTTGTCTCCTGGTTCGAGCCCAAGCTTGGCTCTAATGTCTTTTGGAATCGTGATCTGACCCTTGCTTGTAACCGTTGCAGCTGACATGAGGTGCTCTGAAATATTGGCTTACGTCACAGCATATTCCTTACCATTAAGTAAGGCAATTGTCGGTATCTTGGTCATATCGAGCATTTAGGGGACACTCCGCAGCTAGTCAGTTAATGGCCCATTGAAGTGCGTAACATCTATTGCAAGAAAGCATGATGCCAAGGGGAGGGCGCCTACCTGTCGATGGGTGACGTGACCAATCGATGGTACGTGATTTATCCTGGCCCGGCAGTCATACAACTTTATCTGCCCGGAGACGCGCTGAACGAATTGGAGCTGGTGGCGGTGTCATCGATCGCTGAAACCTGGCGTCGTCGCTTAGACGATTTAAGTTCGTTTATGCGATGTTTAAACGAACATATCGCGCGTCGGGCGAATGCGGAAGACGGTAGTACGGGCCGGTTCTGGGAAGGCCGCTTTACATCACAAGCCCTGTCGGATGAACCCGCGTCAATTACCGCGATTGCTCACGTCGACTTAAATCCCATTCGGGCGAAGATGGCTAATGGATTAACCGACAGCGACAAAAGTTCTGTGCGGCAACGACTGCAAGCGGTTACAAATCAAACTGCAGGTGTGACCGTACCGCTGCGCCAGTTTGCAGGCACAACAAATAACCAAAATACGGGCATACCGTTTAATCTCCAAAATTACCTCGGTTTAGTCGATTGGACTGGTCGATGTGTCCGACATGGCCAACGCGGTTCGATTGTCGAAGATTTGCCTCAGATATTGACTCAACTCGGCACCGTAGTGGACGAGTGGTTAGCCACGGTGACCGAGGCGCAGGCCAGGTATGAATTAGTGACGGGTTCTCCAGAAAAAATGAAAACACATGCTGAATCTCGTGGCGGGCGCTCCTACCGTGGCTATCGCACGCGTTGGAATTCTATCGTCGGCCAGCAGCTTGATTGTGGTTTGGCATGTACTCGTTTCTAGTTTGGGTTCGTATTTTGGTGGGTGTCCTTATGATTTTAAGCCGGTGTCCGCTTCGAGTACGTCCGGGACCGACTACGTATTGATATTTCGGAGGCGCTTTACGTAGTTGCAAACGATGAGCAAAACGAAGGCCTGACGCTCATCCAGACGTTGGGCAGCTTAGAAGTCTGGCCGCGCAATTTTCAACCCTTAATTGAAGAGGCCAACTGACTAACTAAGCAGCGTGCCTAATTGGCTAATAAAGCGGCCAAAACAAACCCTGAAAACCGCGGCGAGAAGCCAACTCTTATGGAGCCCACGCTCATCGCCGATGGCTCGCGCCACCGCGGGCGACTGACGGATTTGGTCGTCGACCTTACGGCTAAATCTACCGGGGTGAGTAAAAATTTGCCGGCGGCGATATCGAACGCGCTGGCGAATCTCGTACGTTCAATGAACCGTTATTACTCCAACCGGATCGAAGGGCACGACACCCACCCGATCGATATCGAACGCGCACTCATTCAGGATTTCAGCACTGGCCCCAGGCACCGCGATCTGCAACTCGAGGCTAAAGTGCATATCGGAGTCTAGCGGTGGATTGACGATGGGGGACTTGAAGGACACGTTGCAAGTAGCGAAGGCATTCTGGAGATTCATAAGCGTTTCTGCGCGTCGTTGCCCGCAGATCTACTCAAAGTCACAGACCATGACAATGGACAAGCGCTTACGGTTATGCCGGGAGCATTCCGCGAGCGCGACGTGAAGATCGGTCGCCATGTCCCGATTAGCGCCGGTGCGATCCCCTTATTCATGGAAAGCTTCCAAGTACAGTATTCCAACCTTGGGCGAGTTGATCAGATCATCGGATCTGCTTGTGCACATCACCGCCTCTTATGGATTCACCCTTTTCTTGATGGAAATGGGCGCGTCGCAAGATTGATGTCTTATGCCATGCTCCAACAAGGGTTGCAGACGAAAGGCTTATGGTCTGTCGCGCGCGGACTAGCACGTAATGAAGCGGACTACAAAAGCCACCTGAATAATTGCGATCTACCCAGGCGCAATGATCTTGATGGACGCAGCCAACTTAGTGAAGAAGCGCTCGCGGAATTCACCAGATTTTTTCTGAAGACCTGCATCGATCAGGTCGAGTTTATCGAAGGCTTGATGCAGCCTCAGGCGCTGCGCAATCGCGTGATGATTTGGGCCGAAGAGGAAATACGCAACGGCACATTACCGAAGAGCGCCGATGTCGCTCTCAGAGCACTGTTGCAGGAAGGTGAGTTACACCACGCGAGAATCCCCGAATTACATCGACACTGATATCGCGCGGTATTGTGCGTAGTGAAAGTACCCGAGCACCCATTCACCTTAGTTTTCCCGCCCACCTCGCGGCGCGTTGGCTGCCCGGATTGTTTCCGGAGAAAAACGAGTTGCCCTAGACAAAATATTTCGCTCCTAATTCTCGGCTAGCCGAAATCTATAATGTTGACTGTGAACGGAAACAGGGAAGGGACAGAGGTAAGTTAATCCTAGCGATGTCTCGCCGGTGCTAGCGAGAGCATTACGCGGTCGAACGGTGCACCCGCCTGCAGGTGAAAACCGGCGTGGCGTGTCTTTGAAGGCGAACGTGATGACGAGACTCCTTACCCCAGGGTTAGATTGTCGAGCCCTTCTACAGCAGGTGAGACCGAACGCAGATGTAGATCACGTTGTGGAAACGGAATTTCAATATCAGCTTCCGCGAAGCCGTTGTTTATCGCCATGTGAATGTCATGGATAACCGGTAAGCGATCGGATAGGTCGCGGATGTAGAGCTGTATTTCGAAGTCGAGCGAACTGTCGCCGAAGCCCAGAAATAGTGCTTGCGGCGGCGGCTCCAGCAACACTTTTTCTTGCGCATCGGCCGCCTCAGACATTACTTCCAATGCTTTGCCTACGTCGGATCCGTAGGCGATGCCGACATTAACTTTTACCCGAATTATCGGATCGCTTAGCGTCCAGTTTACGAATCTCTCGGTGATGAAGTTTTTGTTCGGGACAACAATTTCTTTGTTATCCCAATCCACGATCGTCGTAGCGCGGATCCGAATTCGCGCGACCTTGCCGGTTAGCTCGCCAATTGTCACCGTGTCACCCACGCGGATCGGACGTTCGAATAATAGGATCAAACCGGAAATAAAATTCGCGACAATTTCTTGTAGGCCGAATCCAAGCCCAACACTAAGCGCCGCTACTAACCACTGAATTTGTGACCACCGGGCGCCAAGTGCACTCACTGCTATCGTGAGGCCGACAGCAGTAATGGCATATTGAGAAAGGGTCGTGATTGCATAACGACTACCGGGTTGCAGCGGCAGTCGTTGCAAGAGGCCGATTTCCAATACCCCCGGCAAGTTCTTTGCTGCGATCGAAGTTACGACAACAATAATCCCCGCCAACAATACGGTTGCGAGCGTTATGGCTTGAAATTCGGTGCCATTGACTCCTTGCACCTCGATCTCCCAGAGATTAATCGACTCCAAAATGCCTAGCGCCGGTAACGCGCCCTGCCAGGTAAAATATAAACCCACCGCAAATGACCAGCCGATGACATTACTCAACATCATCCGGGTCTGCGAATTAATCGTCGCGATGTCGATCGGCATATCATCGTCGCTCAGTTCCGGCGACTCGCCTTCATTTTCTCCGCTGGCGCGCGCCGCTTCGCGCCGTTCTCGTGCGCGCTTCAATGCCAGTCTCGACTCTGCGAGGATGAGCCAGCGCATCGCTAAGCTGCGTACAACAATAACTACCAGGATCAGAAAACCCGTTTGCATTAAATAGCGATTCAAATTTAGCGCAGTGTAGTAGTAACCAATGGAGGCCAGTAACGCGAAACTGACAGGGAGCACCAGTACAATGGTGGCAATTAGGAGGTGAAACCGGGTAATCAGCGCAGTGGGATAGCGCAGGCCGAGGTGCTTCACCATGGCACTGTCGCGATGCATCAAGCGGTATACATAAACAATTA
>JBLFWZ010000250.1:0-6598 GCA_047611905.1 Gammaproteobacteria bacterium
CAGATGCTGGTCGAAAACACAAACCGGGACGCGTCGCGCTGGCTGTCGTTTGGGTGGCGAATGGGGTTTCATCGAAGCAGCGAAGGTAGGCGGACGGCCGCCGCATGCATGTAAATACCAACCCGCCCTCGATGCCAACGTTGCGCGCTAGACAGGCTTACACCACCGCTGGCGCGCCTGATTCGACTGCACCGGAATCCGGCGAAGATATGGGTTGGCAAGATCACGCCGAGCAACAAAATCTCGATCAGCGGTGCCTGATAAACCGTCCTCGCGGTTTCTTGAAAACGGTTAGAGGCAGCAGGTCCGGCGATCGCTAAAACGATATTCGCGAGATGCGCGAAAACGAAAAGCGCGAAAATTAAACCAGTTATTGCTTGAATTCTTTGCCAGAACGGAGCTGATTGAACTACGGCTTGTGTCTCCATCGTGCTGCTCCATTTACAGTTACTCTGTAATAGAGACGAAGGCGGCCCACCGTTTGTGACAAACTAAATGATCATTATCAAAATATCTCGCTCAATGCGGTTAGCTAGCCTGGTTCTCCGCCCATTGCGTCGAGTAGTTCATTCGTTCGTTCCCTCATAACCTTAATGTCTCCGCGGCTTTCAACGTTTAATCGTAGCAAAGGCTCGGTATTTGACGATCGGATATTAAACCGCCAATCAGCAAACTCCACGCTCAGGCCGTCCACATGCGTGACGCTTAGGGCGTCTTTAGAATAATTTGTTTGAATCGTGTCGATCACGGCTTGGGCGTCGACGACTTTACGATTAATTTCACCACTGGCAGGAAATAATGCGATACGTTTGTCAACCAGGGACGACATTGATTGTTGCTGTCGAGACAGAATCTCCGCGACCAGTAACCAGGGGATCATGCCGCTATCGGCGTAAGAAAAATCGCGAAAATAGTGATGGGCACTCATTTCACCGCCATAAATTGCGTCTTTCTCGCGCATAACTTGTTTGATGAATGCGTGGCCCGATTTACTTTGCACGGACTCCCCGCCAAAACTCTCCACCACCTCTAAGGTGTTCCATGTCAGTCGCGGGTCGTGAACGATGCGTTGCCCTGGCGACTTAGTCAGAAAGGCTTCGGCGAGCAGGCCAACGACGTAATAACCTTCTATGAATCGACCTTGCTCGTCGAAGAAAAAGCACCGGTCAAAATCTCCATCCCAAGCGAGACCTAATGCCGCACCTGAGCGCCGGATCGCATCGATTGTGGTCCGCCGATTCGCTTCCAGCATCGGGTTGGGAACACCGTTCGGAAACGATCCGTCCGGTTCGTGATGCACCTTTATTAATTCGAAAGGTAGGTGGGACTCGAGTAAATCGATTATAGGCCCCGCACCACCATTGCCCGCATTGACAACGATCTTAAGCGGGCTTAACCCTGTCAGGTCAATATAAGACAATAAATGCGCAATATAGTCTTGCACAATATCAACACTGGCCACGTCCCCACGGGCCGTCGGCTCCGGAAAGTCGTTACGCTCCGCTAAGGCCTGAATGTCTAACAAGCCTGTGTCTGAGCTGATTGGGCGAGCTTGCTCGCGCACAAACTTCATGCCGTTGTAATCCGGCGGATTGTGGCTTGCCGTAACCATGATCCCGCCATCTAGTCCCTTATGAAATGTCGCAAAATAAGACATCTCCGTGCCGCCAACACCGATATCTAATACGTTGACACCAGAATCCGTGAGACCCTTGATCAACGCTTCTGAGAGCGCGGCGCTGGAATCGCGTATGTCGCGCCCCACACAAATAAGTTTCGGTTTAACGAAGGCTGCATAAGCGCGGCCAATTCGATAAGCGATATCCGCGTTCAGTTCTTCCGGCACTCGGCCGCGCACATCGTAGGCCTTGAAACAATTAATTGAGGTCATCATGGTCCTAGGTCGGGTGAAAAAAGAACCGGAAGTATACCTAGTCAGATAACCGCCCGTCGTAGCTTGGCGCTAGAAACATCGACCTCGTTCTCGCTAATAGGGCAATCGTAACTTTGTTTTGCAGAATTCTTGTCACGCGGTTACCGTTGTCGCTTCAAAAACCCTAGTCCGTTTCCCTGCAGGAGTCCGCCATGAGCGACATTGATGTTTATAAGAAGCAAGGCTTTGGTCACAGTTCAGGATTCGGCGACCGACCCGCCCTGCTGATTGTCGATTTCGTGGTTGGTTTTTGTGATCCAGAACTGTTCGGTGGCGGTAACATTCTGCCGGCTGTCGCACGCACGAAAGTACTGCTAGCAGCCGCCCGAAAACACGACTTACCTATCGCGTTCACGCGCATCGTATACGCCGCAGACGGATCGGACGCAGGCGCGTTTTGTTTAAAGCTTCCCGGGCTCGAGAAGTTCAACGAAGATACGCCAATGGGTCAGGTGGTCAACGATCTAGCGCCGCGCCCCGGTGAAGCTATTATCCGCAAGACACAACCGTCAGCGTTCTTTGGTACTGGGTTTTCCGCCTGGCTTACCGGCAGAGGAGCCGATTCAGTAATTGTAACCGGCGCAACAACCTCCGGCTGCGTACGCGCTTCGGTGGTCGATTCGATGAGTCACAATTTCAGAACGATCGTCGCAACCGATTGCGTCGGCGACAGAGCTATTGCACCGCACGACGCAAACCTTTTCGATATGAGCCAAAAATACGCCGACTTATTGAGCAGCGATGAAATCGTTGCACATCTGGAGGCAACTCACCAACGCTGATCCACCGACAAAAACGCTTGTCGACGACGCAACGGGTGGGTGGCTGTCTAGTCGATGCACTGCCGGCAATGGTCGCAAACCGCCTAGCGATGCGAATCTCTGCTCACTTAGAACGCATCAATCAATTCGCGGCGTAGAGTGGCTTGAGCAACTGGCCGGCCGACGAACTATTTAGCGACTCGCGGCGTACTCATTCGTTCAACACAGACTGCGCCACCACTCGACCGCTCATTTCCATGTCACACGACACCTCGCACAACGTAAACTGGGCGCAATAGGTGTAGCGCTGTATTCCCGGCTTTTCGATCAGATCGAAGGGACCTTTGAGCTGCACACCGAAACTATTCGCTAGCAATTCGGCATCTTCCACAATCGATCCAATTGGGTTCGAATCGCAAATGATTCTGACTCCGTTTGTCTGCGTCCAATACAATAATACGCACAGG
Source organism: Gammaproteobacteria bacterium (assembly GCA_047611905.1). Classification (GTDB taxonomy): domain Bacteria; phylum Pseudomonadota; class Gammaproteobacteria; genus UBA11873. Next base: position 3,162 of record JBLFWZ010000250.1, read on the forward strand.
GCGATGCCGGTCATGGTTAACGTCGTAACAAGGTGGCGTGGAATTTTCATTAGCGCTCTGTGTCACCTGTAATACTAAAGGACGTCGTACGGTCGGATAAACCGCACGACACCAATGCTCTGAAAACGGGGCAATTGTCCGGCACGGCAGCACAGTGACTCGGAGCAGTCACGCGTCGGACTCGTGTGTTTCTTTAGATGGCATTCAATGGTCAGCATGCAAACTGCATCGCGATACCTCCTCTGCCAACGTACGCCGTGCTAACCCGTAGTGAAGCACGGCGCAACGAGGATGCCGTCAACAGGTGGGATACGCAACTGTTTCATTGCTATTAGCGGCGATGCATCGGAACCGCTACGGTAAAAGGCCGCCGTCACAGATCGGTTGCGACGATTGATTATGTCTTCGCATTCGGTTGTTCATCAAAATGGAGTAGGACACCTGCCGGACCCCACACGTGGGTGATAAGCAAGCCCCGCGGCATTAGTTCCGGCGGCGCGCCTTTTGAGCCTTCGAACTGATCCGCAAGCTTTACGGTTTCGAAATGTTCGCACCAGACTTGCACAGAGTTGTGCCATGAAATGGAGCATTAGGTTGTGGGCATGGTTATTATGATTTTTGGTACGAGAAGAAATGGCTACCGAAATCTGTATCAACTTTCCAGACTTCCCCATCGTCCCAATTGACTGTGAACCCCATACGTTCGTAGAACGCTTTGGATGCCTCAAATTCGTTAGAAGGAACGAATGGCTTGAAGTCTGTGATCTCACGCGTGATTCGTCGTTCCTGAAGATGTTACGGCGATTCAGTGACCGTATATTTATTTAGGGTGAATCGCGCAGATATGGCTTAGGGTCGTGGGAGGATGAGTTCACGAGCCTGGAATAGGGCTCGGCCTCAATTAAATATACTGTCCCTTTTACTCGTGAAACGTGCACGCGTACGCTCGTCTATTGGCGAATTAGTGCGTAGGAACTTTAAGGCAACTTCTCGCTGCAGTTGCGTATCGAGCGCCCGACAAACCACTCCCATGCCGCCCGACCCGAGCATCTCTACGATGTCGTATCGATCGAGTGTCGACCAGTTTTCCGAACAAACTCCCAATTGCGAAATAACGCGCAGCGTATGCAACTCAACCTTAGCTTGACTCTGGTGTCACTTTACGTCGATCGATTGTCCATCGAATTTGCTAAAGCATAAGGAACGATTAAGTGAGGTGTGCGCAGATCCCTGTTAGTATTTAGCGGTGCTCTGCAAATTATTAACCCGCCAATCGGGCTCTACTAAACGCCTGACCGTTCTAATTGCGATAGCCGTATTTCTCATACCACTGTCACTGTCGGCCGACCAAGCGAAACCTCACGGTGCGGCGTTTCGTACTCTGTTCGGCGATACGCTTGAACGGGAATTCAATATCGGAATTATGGGCTACGCACATATTTCCGCCGCGAAATCTAATCACGACATTTCGAAAACATTACTGCCGCAGGGTCGTGGCCGCGGATTGCAGCCGCAAGGAGGTCTAGTTCAAGACGAAGGGATAAACCTGCAACACATAGGTCTCATTGTCTGCAAAGGAAGCGCTTGTCCACCGGGCCACCTGTTCGAACCGAACCGCAATGTACTGAGTCGGGTGACCCCGCTACCAGGACCACGTGGCGACGAGATAATTGTCGACTGGGCCGTGACCGCGCACTACGGTGAGGACGGGGTGTTCTGGTCAACGAAAGGATTCGACGACTGGGCATGGAATGCTAAGGACAAGAACCGCCTCGCGTTAACGGAGTTTTTTCTCGACATTTATCTCCCAATTGGCGCCGGCGCGTCCGTGGTAATCGGCAGCTGGCACACTTCGCTCGCGCTTGAAATCGGTAAAGCCTTGGTCCCACCAAATATGTTTTCAAGTCGAACCTACGCGTTTACTGCGAGCCCGGCCAAACACGTCGGCATACTGACCCAATTCAAGCTACCGCTCGACCCCGCCCTTGGGCATGCGAGTCTGGGTTTTGGCATCACTAGCGATTGGAACAGTGTCGATTTCGGATCTGGCGCAGGCGGCCCGTCGTTCATGTTCACGGGTCGCTGGCGCAGTCCCGACATGCGAACTTGGATCGACATTGAAACCATATTCGGCAATGGCGAAGACGACTTCGGCGACTCCGAAATCATCAATGGCGTCGCCTACCCACGCGGCGGCGGTTCTCAGTTTCTCGCCTTGAGTTCGAGCAATGCGTATCTAGAGCGCTTCGTTGGATATTTGACGGCGACGCACACAGCAAGTGAACGGCTTATCCTGGTATTTGAATCTGTCTATGGTTATCAGCAAGGCGGTGACCTGCGCCCGTTACCATTCGCAATTACGCGCGACTCAGCATTTTACGGTGCAAATGGCGGATTCCGCTATCGACTCGTTGAGAACGTCCATCTCGGCGCACGTTTTGAGTGGTTTACCGATGAGAATGCCGCGAACGTCCTGTGGAGCGGAGTCGGCGCAACGGGTGGTGACGTCTACGCCCTAACCGCAAGTCTCAGCTGGCAACCGAGCAAGCACTTACTCATTCGTCCAGAACTGAAATATGACGTCTACGATGGCAAGGGTCATTTATTCGCAGCCGGCTCAAACGGGTTAGCCCAGCACGACGCACAGTTGCTCGGTGTACTGAATTTCGAATTTCGCTTTTGACTTCGAATACCCGGACAGTTTACAGAACGGTCCTGTCGAACCGTAATCTCAATCACTCTCGATTCATTAACCAAGCTGCACCCGCATTCGATTTAATTGATTTCGATGGACTGAAAAACCGGTTGGACGGATGAATTAGATAAACAGTCTCTCGTCGTACAACCCATCTAGCGTGAACGTACCCGGCTTTAACGCCGCTATCGCATCTTCGTGTGTAATTGCCCACTGTCTAGGAAATCCACCTTGCTTGCTAAGATAGTAGAGCGTTCGACCAACATTACCGATATCAATTCTCCCAATAATCGATTCATGGTCTTCCGGCGAAATTGGTTGGAGTACGTAAGCCATTTTTTGCCTCGTGTTCAAAATCTAGGAGCAGCATATTTGTTCGAATATGATCGATCAAAACCCCTATGTGTCAACCTGGTCCCAGACAGTCAGTGATTGGGATAGCATAGATTTCAGGGCTATAGAAACAGGATGACACTCGTGCCAAAGACATCATCAGAGTTCGACACCCAGGTATTACCCGATCCAAAACTTGAGAAGAGGACGAGGCGGGTATTCAAACCGGATTATAAATTCAGGATCATTCAAGAAGCCAATGCCTGCAAGCACGGTGAGGTGGGTGCATTGCTACGACGGGAAAAACTCTACAGTAATCAGCTTGCTGACTGGCGTCGCGAATACGCCAGCAATGGCCTGGCGGGACTGAATAAATCGGCACCGGGTCCGGCACCATTGAAGTCCGCTG
>JBLFWZ010000251.1:0-6593 GCA_047611905.1 Gammaproteobacteria bacterium
TCGGCGCTGCTGATCCACATTTTCGTGCCGTTGATTACCCACTCGTCGCCGTCGCGAACGGCCTTTGTTTTCATTCCAGACGGATCGGATCCCGCCTCCGCTTCGGACAAACAGAATGAACCGCCAGCATATTCGCCGCCGCAAAGTTTCGGGATATAGCGTTGCTTTTGTTCTTCAGTGCCGATCGATTGAATCACTTCAGAGACCAAGTTTGTCACGGACATTGCTACCGCAGTCGCCGCGCACGATTTCGCGATTTCGGTCATCGCCACGCTAAATGCAATGACGCCGGCTTCGGTGCCACCGTAATTCGAATCGACATTCAGGCCCATGAAACCGAGTTCGGCGAGTTTGCGTAAATTCGTTAGGTAGATATCACGTCCACCGCCGGCATCCAATGTGGCCGCCACGGGCGCAAGTTCTGCTTCAGCGAATTTTCGTGCATTGCTTTGGATCTGTTCCTGGATCTCGGTTAACGCCAGTTCCATTAATGGAAACCTCTTGGTTTTAGTTTTGAAAAAGTCAGATAGTAGTTCGTGCTAGAGAATCTAAGAACGCCAAGGTTCGACGATTATCTTCGCGTGGTGGTCCGGGGAGGCTAAATCTTCGAACGCTTGCGCGACCCCATCCACACCGATTTTCCCGGTCACAAGCGGCGCAACATCAATTAAGCCTTCGGCGATTGCGTGTAGCGATCGCGCAAACTCTTCACCTGAATAAGCCAATACGAACTGGATGTTTATTTCTTTGTTGATGCCAAAAATGGGCTCTATGTGATCGCGCTCCATACAAACACCTGCCACTACGATGCGCGCGCCTTTGGGCGCATTTTCCATGATCAGATTAATCACTCCGGGCACGCCAACGCATTCGAATATCACTGCCGGTCGGAGCTTCGGTCCCTTCTTCCAGGCAGGTAGCACTTGATCTGGGTTATGGATTGCGGCCGCTTCGCGCCAAGTCGTGTACGGCGACGACTCTGCGGGATCAACGACGATATCGGCGCCCATCATGAGCGCAAGTTCGCGTCGTCGCGAAGAATAATCTGCTGCAATGATTGGCCGTGAATCGCGCGTCTTCAGCGCGGCTATGACGGCCAGCCCGACAGGCCCACATCCGATCACGAGCGGTACATCGTCGGTCTCAAGGCGCGCTTTTTCAACCGCATGCAGTCCGACCGCCATGGGTTCGGTAAGTGCAGCATGTTCTGCTGATAATCCGTTAGGTACCGGCAGCAATAGGGATTCACTTAGGCGCATGTATTCTGCGAAACCGCCTGGGTGCTCATTCGAGTAGCCGACGGTGCGTGCGCCGCTCGGTCGAAGTAGAACGGGCATCGCACACACAATCGCGCCCGTCCCAAGATTGCGCTGCGTTTGGGGGCCATGGTCTACGATTTCGGCGCAGAACTCATGTCCCATAACGACATCGCGCGACAGATCCATGTCGAAGATATCACCCGTGCGATTCGAGGTATCGACGAACGCTTGTCCATGACGTAACGCATGCAAATCGGATCCACAGATTCCACAGGCCAAGGTGCGTACGAGCACTTCTCCGGGACCCGGATCGGGAACCAGCATGTCGTCGACCACGAGTTGTTTGTTTCGCATGATGGCTGCGCGCATAAGAATGACTCTTTTAAGACTTTGGCTAGGTAGATGGCATTAGTTTACCGAATTTCGAACCGGCAGGATTACAAGCCCGCGTCATCCGCACAGACTTTTCCAAGCGCTGCCCAATCCATATCTTGATAACCGCGCTCCATACCAACCAAGAATTGATCACGCACTGCAGTGGCGATCGGCATCGGCACGGACTTCGCACTTGCGGCTTCTAAAGCGAGACTAATATCTTTCAGTCCCAGATTGAGCTTAAACCCGGCAGGCTCGTATTGTTGCTTTGCTATGAGGGCACCGTAGCCTTTGTAGACCGGGGCCGTGAACAAAGTACTCGTTAATAGTTCGAGTAAATCTTCGGAATCGATACCGTACTTACGGCTTAGCGCAAATGCTTCGCCTAAGGTTTCGATCACTGAGGCGAGCATAAAATTACCCGTGATCTTGACGACATTAGCGGCGACCGCATCTTCGCCGAGGACAAAGGTTTTTTGGCCCATTGCGTCGAAAGCGCCTTGGCAGCGTTCGATCGCGCGAGGAATTCCTGCCGCAACAATAAATAATTTCGCCGCCGCCGCTGCGTCCGGGCGCCCGAACACCGGTGCGGAGACGTAAGCGCGTCCCGCAGCGTTGTGCGAATCGCGCAATCGCCGGCCCATTTTTTCGCTTATCGTTGCCATCGATACGTGCACGCCGTCGCTCGGCATGGCATTGATAAAATCCACCTCACCGAATACCACATCTTCTATTGCGCGATCGTCGGCAAGCATGCTGATCACGAGCTCGTTGTCGCAAGCGACCGCGATCGAGTCGACCACCTCAGCGCCGTCGGAGGCTAATTCTTCGGCTCGTGTGCGGGTCCGGTTGTAGACTTGCACTGTGTGTCCCGCAGCCAATAAATTGCGCACCATGCCGAGCGCCATCCGGCCGATCCCAATAAATCCAATATTCATAAATGTCCTCTTGTTTCTGCTTTCGTGACTCTAGCTAGCTAGATCGCACGCGCCGCTTTCTCCGCCTCGTAAAATACTGCTTCGATAGCGCGTGGCGCAACGACGTCGCCAATTTTGATGATGGTCTTATCGCTCGCCCGCAAACTTTCCAGTAAAGCGTCTTTTGGACTTTTTGTCATCGCGAAAACGATCGTGTCTAGGTTGGAGCGTAGCACTGGTTCACCGCCCCAAATGTCGTACACGAGCGCCATGTGATCATCGATACGCTCGATGAAGTATTGAGGCGTGATGACTACACCTGCGGCTTTCAACCGCGGCATGACATGCGGTAGGTCTAAAGTTCGTTGAGTTTCTGCGCCCACGAACGGTCGTGGAGTGAGTATCTCAACCTTAACACCGGCCGAACTCAACAGTTCGGCGAGGCCCAGCGGATGGTATTCGCCGGTTTCATCAACTATCAGGACGTTTTCGCCAAGCGATTTCGGATGGGCAATCGCTCGTTCAATCGCGCTACCCATATCGATGACGAACGCTGCCTCAGCTCCAGGAATGCTGTCGCGCTCTGGCCGATAGGGGCTATAGCCACTGCGATCCCAACTCGATCCCGTGGCACATACGATCACGTCGCCGGAAATATTCAGGTCGGCAATCTCTTTGTTGCAGATAATTTCGACCCCAAGTTTCGCGAGCGGTCCCGTTAGATTCGAAATCGCCTCCTGCCAAGCAGCGCGAGTTGGCAGTGCCGCGAGTTCTAGCAACCGTCCGCCCGGTTGGTTGGCCGCCTCGAAAATCTGGACGCGGTGTCCGCGTCGGGCGGCGGTGAGTGCAAAACGAAGCCCGGCTGGTCCTGCTCCAATGACGTTGATATCGCGGACGTCGTTGCCACTTACACTATCTAGTGTCCCGTCACCCCATCGCGCTTCGCGGCCCATAGCCGGGTTTTGAAAACAAGTAACTTCACGATTCGCAATCAAGCGCGAGACGCAAACGTTGGCGCCGATGCATCGCGTTACTTCTTGTTCGCGGCCTTGCAAACTCTTTTCGACGACGAACGGATCGGCCATATGCGCGCGGGTCATAGCGACCATGTCTGCGCTGCCTGCTGCTAACACGGCTTCGGCCTTATCTAAGTCGAGGAAGCGGCCCACCACGAATATCTTCGCCCGATCGCCAGCCACTGCTTTGGCGCGCGCGGCACTGTCGGCGAGAAAACCTTCTGCGACTGTACCCATCGGTGCGACGGCCACGTGTAACGCGTGGTACCCGCCGCCAGAGATATCGAAGAAGTCGAATAGTCCCGATCTGGAAAATATTTCGATTTGCTCTTCGGATTGCTCCGGCGTGATGCCGGCTGGTCCCAGGAACTCATCGAACGATAGGCGTAAACCTAGGCACAAGTCAGATCCAACGGCGGCGCGTACCGCCTCCCCGATCTCAAGCACGATGCGACAGCGATTCTCAAGCGATCCGCCATAAGCGTCGCTGCGCTTGTTAAATGCGGGACTTAAAAACTCACCCAATAACTGACTGTGGGCAGCATGGATTTCGATCCCATCGAGTCCGGCACGCTGAACGTTGAGTGCTGAGCGTGCGAAGTACTGCGCCAATTCTTTGATGTCGGCTGCATGCATGGCAACTGGCATTTCTTCGCTTATGGCAGATGGAATTCGCGAAGCAGCCCATAAGGGCCGCCAATCGTCCATGTACTGGGTGCCGCTACCTTGGGCGCCCGCACAAAAGAGTTGCACAAATTGCTTGCAGTCATAGGCGTGAACGGCATCACCCAGTCGTTCAAACCAAGGAATAGCTTTCTCGTCCCACGCACTACACCCAACCGTATAGTTACGCCCCGCCGGGTGCGCAGCTTGCTGCTCCAATATCAATAATGCCGCGCCGCCTTTCGCGCGTTCTGCGTAGTACGCAATGTGCCGCTCGGACAATGTCTCGTCGCGGCCGTACAGCTGCGTATGACCCGTCACCATAATGCGATGGCGCACAGTCGTGGGGCCAATGGACAGTGGTTTCAGAAGATGTGAATAGCGCGCGGTGTCGACCATCGGAGTTGACAATTAGAAAGATAAATCGAGCGCAGATACTGACACATTAAACGCTAGGGTTCATCGACGTCTTGCGCTATCGTTGACCATCGACTCGAACAAAACCAACACATTAACTGGGGAGAACCGATGGTGAATAGATTTCAAATGGGCATCGCCTTGTCGCTCGCAATTAGCATGTCCGGCGCCTTTGCTGAAGATTGGTATCCATCGCAGTTCGGCGCGGACGATACACTTGGCGCGATCAATCATCTAAGCCCGGCGCTTGTGCTCGAAGCAGCGAAACTCATTAAGACAGGTAAAACTTACCCCCTAGGCGTCGAAACCGGGTCGAAGTCACCAGCCTATGCGCCGCGTACTTACTCCATGACGGTATTGCAACTTGCTGACGGGACGGGCACGCCGTACGGCAGCAATAAAGCAACCGGCAACGACGATCTGATGGTGACGTGGATGGGAATTGGCAGTCAGATTGACGGCCTTGGCCACCTGGGTATCGACCACGTTTATTACAACGGCAACAAGGCGCAAGATTTCGTCAAGAATACGGGCCTCACGAAAATGTCGATCGACACGCTTCCGCCGATTGTCGCGCGCGGCGTTCTGCTCGACATGGCACGCCATCTCGGCAAGCCGATACTTGATGCCGGCACCGCGTTCAATCAAGCGGAGATAGAAGCCGCAGCACAAGCGCAAGGCGTTACCTTGAAAAAAGGAGACGTCGTTCTATTCCACACGGGCTGGTTAAATATCGCCGATCAAGATCCGGTGAAATTTATGGCCGGTGAACCGGGGTTAGGAGTTGGCGGCGCGGCTTATCTCGCGAAGCTCGGTGCAGTGGCGGTTGGCTCGGATAGTTGGGCACTAGAGGTGATGCCGTCCGAGGTAGAAGGGGAATTCGTTCCCGTTCACCAAGAGTTACTCACGAAGAACGGCGTTTATATTTTAGAGAACATGGATACCCGTGCGCTCGCAAAAGACGAGGCATGGGAGTTCCTTTTCGTTCTCGGTCAACCGCGTTTCGTTGGTGCGGTGCAAGCGGTAATCAACCCCGTCGCAATCCGTTAATTACGGCGGATCTGCGTATTACTCGATTGGCAAGGAGATAACATTGAAAATTCGTATTGAATATTGCATGCAATGAAACTATGAACCTAAAGCCCTCCGTGCGAGGGACAAGCTTGAGTCGTTGGGTGTAACGGACATTGAACTCGTCGCCGGTTCGGGTGGCGTCTTCGAAATAGAAGTTGACGGAACGTTGCGTTATTCGAAGAAATCTTTGGGGCGTTTTCCAACCGACGACGAGCTCAACGGATTGATCGCGAACTAAGCAGTGCTCGACCGATGCTCGATGCGGTTTTGCGTTGCGGGGCTAGCTCGGCGCGGTAGCAACCGGCTAAGGAACTAGTTTGGAGGCAGTCGAACGGCCGTCCGAAACTACTCAGATGGGCTGCGGGTAGCGGTTAACGACAGGCAGAATTCGCAAGATCTTCAACGTTGAACTGGAGAACCTCGTCCGTAAGGCGACGTTCAATCAATTAATTAAGGGGCCTTAAGTTTATGCCTACCCAAAACAGCGATCCGGCAGAGCCCTACGAGTATAAAGCTCGAGTCGTTGATCCTAGCCCCGAGGAAGTTTTTCGTATCGGCGACGGGAAGATCAGTGGCTACGTCTCGCTGTTCCTCGGGGGCTTGAGCGTCCTTGCCGTTTTGTGTTTCCAATATCCTAGTGTGTTGACGACGCAAGAATTGAGAGCAGCCTACGATGCTGATTTTTTATTGCTTGTTCTGAAATACGGCATGTTCACCTCAGTGGCTTTTGGCTTACTGACGTTTTGCCTCGGCAAGCAGCGCAGGCGCGGCGCAATTGGCGTATTGCTAACCGCATTGGCATTCGGGCTAGGCGGCTATAGCGTCGAGACGGGACCTGTGGAACCAAGCGAATGGTCGTTTGGCCTCGACTG
>JBLFWZ010000252.1:0-6581 GCA_047611905.1 Gammaproteobacteria bacterium
TCCAATTGCTCTCCCTGACATTCCTGTATGCAACAATTTCGCCTTTCCCGTGCATAGCTTGTTATCAATCGGCGAAGGAGCATGCGACGTTATCTACTGAACTTTACTCAAAGTTCAGGCCTGGTGCCACAGCGCCGTCGTTTGAAGTCGACGGGTTCTTGATGCTCCCATATTTTATAACTGCCACTTGGATTATGAGCATCATCTTCATGGTGCAAACGAGGCGTGTCAGACTCGCGGCGAAAGATGCGCCTACCCAAATATTCGAAACTGCTCGTAAATAGCGTTCTCAGCACGCTGGCTTACAAAAACATTAAGGTCTGTTCGTGGCCGCTAGCACTTAGTTGCTTACATCCGGCTGACCGTCGGCTATGAGGAGGCGCACCGGGTGGTCGTGTGCCGTAGCTCTATGCGTAAAAGGGGCCACTGCAGTCTCAAAGCAAGCTTGTTCGCAGTCAATTCAGCGTTCCAATATCCTTGTTTGTTGAATACCGGCAAACATGGAGACGACATGGGAATATTCGATTGGAACGCAGTCTCGGCAATTGCAGAGATTATCGGCGTTGCCGGACTCATTGGGTCACTGATTTTCGTCGGGGTACAGATGAAGCAGACTGCACTGGCGATCAAGGTCAACACCAACCATGGCGTGCAAGAAGCATTCAGAGATATCAACCTAAGAGTGGCGACTGATGAGGGGCTAGCGTCAATTTTCCATCGAGAACTTCCCGTAGCCGGCACAGTAGAAGGGTTAGACCAATTCCGATTCTCATTAACGAATCAGGCGATGATTCAACTTGACGCTAATGCCCACTATCAACGTCGAATTGGCGCGTTGGAACTGGAAACTTGGGATTCTATCGATGCGCAGCTAGGGAATTTGCTAAAGGCACCGGGGATGAGGGCCTATTGGGAAACGAGAGGCAGCAATTACCCAAAGGAATTCGCAAATTATATCAACTCCGATGTAATGACTTCGTCGCAGCAAGAATCCTATCGAATTGCGGGTACGTGAAGGTGCTGATTATCGCGGAACGAACCAAAGTTTCGTCGACACTCGACCGTTCGGTTGTGGCCGAGGGTGCGTAAAAACCCCGAAAACACTCGATCGCGTAAATCACCCTGAACGTCGGCTATCCCGATGTTTACCGGACGGGCACCGATGTTCCGAACCCGTCTTCACTTCTGAAACCATGGCAGATTCGGGACACTGCCGAGTTAGTGAGGCTCTCCAACAGGTAACAAACATCCAGTTGGGCTTGGCTTTCGATCGTCTTCGCGGAGGAATCGACGTCATAATGTGAGCGCTTAAATGTCTAAGTGGGCAGTGTCCCCAGCTCCCTTTTGCAACCAACCGGCCACGTTGCCGGCTTGGTCCGCGTATCAGTCGTAACGATCCACAAAGTTGTCCGTAACAGCACCCGCGATAGCCTTAGGGTTGCGCAGCGCCGCCGTTTTAACTCCGTAGACTCGCGCGAGTACTTCGCAGTGTAGTAACGTTCCGAAGAATAGATCCGTTGCTAGAGATGTATCGCCGAGATTCAGTTCGCCTGCCGCGACTCTTTTGTCGAGGAATTCCTTGAAGTCTAAATAACTGAGCCCTGGCCCGTGCTCGTAGAATGCCTTGCCGAGTTCAGGAAAACGTGCGGCTTCGGCCGCCACAATGCTAACAAGGCGGATATAGCGGTCGCACGGCACCACTGTGAGGTGTTGTGTTGCAATTTCGATTAACGCGTCACGCACTGAAAGGGCCGATAGATCAAGCGAATCCGTAAATGCGACAGTGTCCTTTAGTAATTCATCAACGACCGCTGTAAATAGACCCGCCTTGTCACCAAAATGTGAATAAATGGTGGTCTTGGAGCCACCAACGAGGCGCACGAGTTCCGACGTGCTCCCTGCGCGATAGCCCTCTTAGAGGAACAGATTCGTGGCCTGTTCGAGAATTTTCCTTCGCTTGGTGTTTGTTACGCTCGTAACTAGGATGGGTGCGCGGCCGTATTAATCGACAAGTTCTCCCACGCAAAAGTGCGCCATGTGACGTTCCGCCATCTTACTGTGATAGTCGCCAAATTCTCCGGTCGCGTCTTTGCCTGCGTGCATCCTCGCGACGAAAGGCCCGCCCGGATGATGGTCTTTCCATTCGCTGATGTCGTAGACCTTATCGCGGATGATCACCCAACAATCGTTGAACGAATCGTGCTTTGCGACTTCGGCCCGAGTGACCCGGCGCTCGCCCGACAGCGCTACGGAAGGTGTCCAGAGATTCCCCATCACGTCACGCCGAGCGTCTAGGGCGGCTGCGCGTGAGCGGAAATCCCAGGGACCCAGCTTTTTCAAAGGCAGTTTGTCGCCCACCGACCTCGCATCGAACGCGTAGATCCAGGAGTCGTCGTCTCCGGCGCGCTGCTCGTGATCGAAAACCGGGTAGTCCCGCTCGTTGAGTGCTTTCAAAATTTGTCTGCGCTGGGGCGAGTCCTCTGGTTCGAGATGCTTAAATAGGAATTTTGAAGCGAACTGGAACCGGGTCGCTCGATAATGGCGCACGCGCTCGTAGTGTAGAAGGGCGCTGTATACGTCGGCCCCGTGTAGAGTGAAACAACTGCTTAGAGCAGCTCCATCCTCGATCGCCTGGGCGGCACCCTGGCCATAGGTTGGCAACATCGGATGGGCAGCATCTCCGAGCAGACATATGCGACCCTCTTGCCAATATTCAAACGCGTCCCGATCGTATAAGCCCCATTTGGTCGGGTCTTCCACTGCACTTGCCAACGCCAGCACATCATCCCTGCGCGCATCGTCTTTGAATGCTTCACCCATGTTTGCTTTCATCTCGGCAGGATCGACCGGAAACCAGTCGCCTTCATCGGTCTCGAACTCGGCAGACTTAGGCTCGTAATATGCCATCCACACGTTGAGCAGTTCGCCTCCACGAACCCAATAAGTCATCACGTAGCCCTTCAGATTTTTGCGCGCGTCCATGCTAAATGAATCGATGGGGTTGTAGTCCATCGGACTACCGTCCTCTTTCGTGAGCTTCGCAACCTGATCGCGCGGGATGAGTCCTCGATAGCACGTCACTTCGGTCCAACGTCTAGGCGGCACATCTGGCCACATCAGTCGTAACGTTTTGGAGTTGATGCCGTCTGCGCCAACCAACAACTCGCCTTGCGCGGTGCTGCCATCTGTGAACGTCGCGAATGCTAACGAGTCATCCTGGCGCAACGTTTCCAAATGTTTTCCCATGTGCACCCGGATCGGGCAGTCCGCGCCTGTTTCGGGTCCTAGTTCATGGACTCGCTTGTATAGGCACATCAGTAGATCGAGGCGATGCATATGATGAAATCCGGCTCCATCACCGATTGCAGTATTGTGGTCGAGGGGTTTAGTCGAAACAGTGCCGTCAGGCATGATGCCACGGGTGCTTTCCAGTATTGCGGCGCGCCCGCCGTCTACAGCGCCGTGTGCGCCTTTTGGATCGCCACCATCGAGATCAACGCCAAGCCATTTGCACAAGCGGGCAGCGTTTGGTGGGATATTCAGACCTGCGCCCGCCGTGCTTGGATCCTCAGTTTGCTCATAAACGTCAATAGATTTGAACTGGCCTGATTCGCGCAAAGCCAGGGCGGCAAACAACCCGCCCATTCCCGCGCCTACGATAACTGCATGCATGTTGGTAACCTCCTTCGGCTCCGTGACGCCCGACCCAGAAGCATTCTTCCATTGGATTGGGATGGCTATATTTATAATCGTACGGTACGGTATTATCTAGTCGGAAAAGTGACAAGCGCCACTGAGAATCAGGTCGTTAACTCTCGAAAGCGCGGATAGTGGCGGTGTCGCCGTCGTTTCACCCGACCATCGGATTTGTATAGGCTTCCCGAATAGCGGGACACTGTTGATTTAATAACATCAGATGCAAATGGATCAGATGTAGATAACCAAACTCTCCGTGTCGCGCTTTGTTATTTCAAATGGCACGTCTTGGCCGATTTGCGACGAAGTGGCGTCCACGCCAAACGTCCGTTTTGTAGTGCAGGCGACGTTTGGTGATTGTCCACCAAGGTCTGAACTTAGAATCGACGTGTGTACGACGAAGCCAAAGTTTTCACGTCTCACCGCAGCTCACAGGAACGTAGTTTCGGTAGCGAAGTTGCCGAATCGCCGAATTTAAATACTACGCGCGTACTCGTCCAAGGCTTTCAACACAATCGTGTCATCACCAATGGGTAGGCGCATGATGGCGCGCGTCGATCCGGTGTCGCGTGCTTTCTTGATAGCGTCGGCGGATTGCATTTCATCGGCGAGAAAGAACAAAGACACATCGAGTTTGTCCGGGTCGCGACCGAGGTCTTTCATCTGCCGATGAATGTCCGCGATGCTGGCTTTAGTTTCCTCGACGTCGAAAGTTAATGGTAACCATCCATCGCCGTGAGCTGCCACTTGGCGCCGTCCAAATTCGGTGTCCATCGTGCCGAGAACAACAGGCGGACCGCCAGCTCGGGTTGGTTTCGGGTATTGCCACGAGTCTGAAATTTTGACGAATTCACCATCAAATTTTGCTGTCTTGTCGGTCCATAAGCATCGCAAGGCCTGGAGTCGTTCTCGGAGTTCGCGCCAACGCGTCGAAAAGGATACACCGTGATGTTCCATTTCCTGAACGTTCCAGCCGGCGCCAATGCCGAAAATGAAACGGCCGTCGCTTAAGTGATCAAGCGTCGAAATCTGCTTTGCTAGATTGATTGGGTGGTGCTGATTGATGAGACACACACAAGTGCCGAGCTTTAACTTGGTCGTCACCGCGGCGGCGCTCGCCAAGCTTGTGAACGGATCGGACATGTGTCGATATTCTTCCGGCAAGAAAAACCCGGCAGGACTCATCGGCATGCCCGTTTCAGGATCCGCTTGCTCGCCGGTAGCGGGAACGGGAATGTGCGTATGTTCGGGAACCCATAAGGATTCGAAACCTCGTTCTTCGGCAGCGCGCGCGAGATGGTCGGCGCGCATGGAATATTCTGTATTAAACGAGAAAACACCGAGATGCATAGGATTGTTCCTTTGTTAGTGATGCTTATAGTTAATCCGAGAGTGTTCCTCGAATTAACGCTATCGCCGATCTCCGCAGCGCGCTACATTAAGAGAAATTTGAACCACGCATTGCCGACGCAGATTGACTAACTTAGTAGACAAATGCTTTTTTGCTAACTGCCACAGCGGCTATTTGGCGTTCGTTCTAGGTTTTAGTTTAACGGGTAAATGCTTTAGGCCTCCGACGAAGTTCGATTGCACTCTTTCAACGGGACCTGTGATTTCAATTCCATCATAGCGAGTTAACAGCTCTTCCAACGCGAGTCTGATCTCCAGTTTCGCTAACGGTCCGCCGAGACAAAAGTGTGGACCGGCGCCAAAGCCCAGATGCAGATTGGGGTGCCGCGTGATGTCGAATTCGTAAGGTTTCTCAAAAATTTCTTCGTCGCGGTTGGCCGACGGCAGCCAAATGATGACTCTGTCGCCCTCGCGGATCTTATGGCCACCAAGGCGAGTGTCGGCAGTAGCGACACGCATCAGGGAGATTACGGGGTCCGACCAGCGCACGATTTCTTCCGTGGCCAACCGAAGGCCGTTAGGTTCGGCCCGAAGCATCTCCATTTGTTGCGGATGTTCGAGCAGCGCCAGCACCCCACCCGAAAATGCATTGCGAGTGGTTTCGAAGCCCGCAACAATCATTTGAACGGCGTTGTATGCAACCAAACTTGGCGTAAGGGCCTGGCCGTCCACGGTGGCGTTGGCGAGCAAACTCAGTGGATCAGAAAAGGGACAACCGCGACGTTCGGAAGAGCGTCGCATGCCGTAGTCGTAGAGCAACCCGAAACCATGGGCCACAGTTTCCGCCGCACTGCCTTGTTGGTATTCGGGATCGGTTCCGCCGATCGCCATCTTGCCCCAATCCAACATGTCGTCCCAATCTTCCGCAGGCAGTTCGAGAATATCGCAGATCACGGCCATCGGAATTCGTACTGCGAGGTCATGGACGAGATCTATTTCTCCGTGGGCCGGAATGTCATCAAAAATGTCGGAGATTAATTGCTTAGTCCGTGCCTCGCTATCTGCCAGAGGCTTTGGCAGAAACGGCGCTGCAATGACTTTGCGAATTCCGGCGTGACGAGGAGGGTCTATCATCGCGATGTTTTGCCCAAGCCCCCAGGCGTCGCTCGCAATAGCCGACATCTCGTTGTCCAGCGCGGGTGCTGCGCCTTCACGTTCCGAACTGAATAGAACCGGTTCATTGAAGATCGTTTTAACATCCGCGTGGCGAAACACGGACCAGTAACCCCGTTCGTCAGGACTCGCCGTCCAATGCACTGGGTCTTCGACGCGCATTCGGTCGAACAACGCGTAATGCTCGCCGCTTGCAAAAAAAACGTGGCTGTTTAGTTTTTCATCGACCGTCAATTGTGATTCCCCTAAGATGTGGGTGCCGGTGTTGACGATAACGCGCATTCCGGTCCGCTGTATAGCGCGGTTATGAGACGTTGTGCTAGGTCTTGTCTGTGATTATTCACATCGTGACGATGGCGCCT
>JBLFWZ010000253.1:0-6574 GCA_047611905.1 Gammaproteobacteria bacterium
CCGCCGGCATTGCTACGAAATGTTTCGTTCAGAAGAATATCAAGCGCTTAGCCCACTTCGGGAAGCAGCGCTAGACAACGCAATTCTCTGGCCATCCGAACCGATTCTCCCGTACAAAACTCAAACGGTAGAATTCGAAGGCGGCGAATGGCTAGAGATGCTGGCAGGGCGATAAGTTTTTGAATGATCCGCTGCGCACACAACAGCGTCACCGTTCCACTATTGGTGGAATGGCTTAGAGGGTCGTCAAAAAGTAGATCATAAACCTATGAGTGATTACGAACTTACAGACATCTTCGTTACACATGCACAAGTGCTGCTGACTTATTTCATGGGATTTATCTCTGCTACCTCGGCGCTGCTTGTTGTTGCGCACGTGACCGGTTCGACTTGCCAGCCGCGCTGGTCAGAGTAATCATTGCGATCTATACCATCACGGCGGTCTTTATGATCGCGTCGTTTCAACGCTTGAGCGTGGTTATTTTGGGCATTAGAGATCAAATGGGTGAGTCGCTTAGCTGGCATGCAGTGCTGCAAGAGGACCCATGGGTTTCGGAATTGCTTACCTCAATCGGCGTTTTCGCCATGATCGTAATTTACGCCTCCGGCGTTTGGTATTTACTCAGGGTGCGGAAACTGACTAATACGGCGTAGGTAAAGTACGCATCGGGACCTAGATGTGTCCAGTCGTGTTGAGCATTGAATCAATCAGCTAGAGCTCAAGTGAGGAACGCAGAGTTCGGTGGCGGAGTGCAACAAAATTTTGAAAAATATTTATCGCGGTGCATGCCAATGTGGCAGCTTGAAATTTCACTTCTCAACTGCGTTGGCACCAGAAGATTGGCGAGTTCGTCGATGCACTTGCTCGTTCTGTCAGCAGCATGCCAACCACATCCATGTATCCGACCCACACGGTTCGGTGCGCTACGAATTCGCGCACGCGGAACGCGTTTCTAGATTTAGATTCGGGACAAAAACTGCCGATTTCATCACTTGCAATCAATGCGGCTCGTACCTCGGCGCGGTCATGCTCCGTGATGACGGAAATTTTGCCGTTCTCAACGTCGAGCATTTGTCTGACGACGTCCAATTGCCGATGCCGCCGGAGGTGTCGTTCGATGGAGAGGACCTCGAGCAGCGACTTGCTCGTAGGAACGCGGGATGGACGCCGGTTGAAGGTGACGTTTAATTCCGTTACGCGCTAACCAATAACTTCTCGGCGCGCCGTGGCAAAAAAATTACGGTGCGATCCCAAGCATCGATTTGTAATGCTGCCAAAAACCGATAATGGCCGACTCCGTGACGAGATGATCAGCGTCTTCGGCGACACCACCACCCATCGCAATATATGACCCCGCGCCTCGATCACGTCGCACGGCCTTCTGGACGATTTCGACGGCTTCTCCATCTTCCATCGACACATAACCGGCTGGTCCAATTAAATTCGACTGTTTAATTCGGATATTGCGCATCTCTTCGTCGTCGTCGAGGTAGCCAAAATGCGTCCATACGAGCTCGAAACCACCCACACCATCCGTGACAGATTGTCGTACAGCCAGAGTATTCGCGATTTGTTGGACGACGAGATTCGGAAATAACGCCATGATGACTAAGGTGATGCCGTCGTCAAAATCCGGACGGCCTTGGAGCACGGATGGATCGGCGAGTTTAAAATTCTCGTCATAACTTCGCACATCTTTAAACACCTCCCGTTCCAGCTCGGTATTACTCGTTGCGGCTTTTGCGTACAGCATGCTATGGCGGTGAGCATCGTCCATTTTGCACTCACCGGTTTGCGAGGAACGATATAAGCCAAATGTTGTGTGAAACAAATGCAGTAGGCTGGCATGGTAGGGATCGCGAGTGTTTTCGGCGTAGAGCTTCCAATTACCGTGGATGTATTGGCGTTGGTCGCCAAGAATTTCGATGGGGCGATTAAATATCCTTTGAATATTCGCGATGATCATCGGTCCGAGGAATTCCTCTAAGGACTCAACGGTTTTAGAGAACGTGGCGAAGATCAAACCGTTGATGCTTGCCGAGCGGAGCCGATTTAAGCCATGTTCTGCCAGATCGAACCCTTCTGGCATACCGCCTTTTCCGGCGATGCCGGCGCGAAACGGTACGCCGCGTAATTGCCCTTTTAGATCATACGCCCACTGGTGATAGACGCATTGCAGACGTTTCGTGTTTCCGCGTCTTTCGCGACACACGAGTGCGCCCCGATGAGCGCAGCGGTTTTGCATGACATTGATATTGCCGTCGTTATCCCGCGTAACGAGCACCGGAGTCTCGCCGATGAATGTCGACTTATAGTCACCGTTGTTCGGCATTTCGGCCTCGAGGCCGACGAAGCTCCACGCATCGCCGCGAAAGATCGCTTCTTGTTCCCGGTCGTAATAGGCTTTGTCTGTAAAAACTTCGTAAGGCACGCAAAACCCGCTATCCGACGTTGGCCAAACGTCGCCGGGCACTGAAATATTTTCGGAGATGGTCATGGTTGTTCTCCTTACAGTGGCGTCACTAATAAAGTATCAATACGGTCGGTATCGTAGATGACCGTTTTTTCTTCGAACAGCAACCGATCATCGACGACGACTACGCTATCTTCGTAAACGCCCGCACTATACAACTCCGTCACGCCTTGTCCGCGCGTTCGATATACGACATAGTTGCTGCGCATTTTTGCGGACGTTGCGGTCACGTTGCTGACGATCGTTGAGCTAACTATATGGCGGTATTGATGTCGTTCGTAGATATTCGCTTTGCGCAGCGACACGACCCGATCGATAAGCATGTTTTTTGTATCGCAAAAAATTGCTGAGACCGGCATGCCGCGAGCGGCATTCTCTAGCGCTAGAATCTTGTAAATACAATTATCAACAAAGAATTCTGGCCACTGTTCGAGCCGATCGTCGTCGATGCATTGAACGTATTCGGCCAACAGCCGCTCAAGTTTGAATTGGATCTCAATTTCAGAGAGAGCGCTTAGGTTCATCGGTCGGCCTCAGGGAATAATGCGGCTAATGCGTAGAAGATGTTACGCCATGATCGGAAGTAATAGTGGAAAAATCAATCGGTGTCGGGGCGTAATCGATCGTCGCGCAGACTAACTAGTAGTCAAATGAACACATTGCCGGTTCAAGTAAGAGGTGAGCGGAATGTTACAACTGAGGCCAAGCTGCGAGCACTGTAATCGTAAACTACCACCGGCTGCGGTGGATGCCATGATCTGCAGCTTTGAATGTACATTCTGCCGTGATTGTGTCGAACAGCATTTCGGCGATGTATGTCCGAATTGCGGCGGCAATCTGACTCCTCGTCCGATTCGACCGGCTAAAGACCGACGAGGCGGGAACTACCTCGGTAACTATGCGGCGAGCGCGGACGTCGTTCATCGGCCAAAAAACCTGGCAGCGCACCGGCGTTTTCGCGAGGAACTCGAATCAATCGATCCTCTACAGCGCTAATGGAGGTGGATCGTAGAGGGCGAGACCGTCGTCAAAACTCTAAGCGCACGGCTCGTAATCGACCGCGTGGCTGGAGAGCGATGTGGACATACTAACTTCTCTTAGCAAAGAGAAAATGCGCGATCGTCTTGGCGAATTACTGCGCGGCGACGCGCAACATTCGGATCGGCCTGGTACTCAGCTTGTCGGTGATATCTCGACGCATCAGTTGATTATTCGCATTCGCAAACGCCCGTTTTCTTTACCCTGGCGGGCGGTATTTCGTGGCGCCATGCTAGCTCGACCAAGTGGTAGCGCAATCACTGGAAAATTCGATAGCAATTGGGCACTCTATTTTATCGGATATCCAGCGCTTGCTGGGGTTGTATTAAACGTTGCTATTACGTCGATACTGCATCCCAGCGCGATGAATTTGCCTCAGATAATCTGGTTCTTAGTAGGCCCGGCGGTGCTGTGCTTTATATTGTCAGAATTAGACAATCGCGACCGTCGCCACATTACCGATACGATACTCGGAGCGGTAGACGGATAGGAAGTGTCGGAATTGGTCACCTTGAAAGATGCTTAGAAGGCGGTATCCGAGCATTCAGCTATTACCGAGTCGGTTATTATCACGCGTGACCCCTGGGTTAAATTACGCTGGGTTAAATTTGCGGCACAGTATTTGTTATGAATAAGGCACCGGAGCGCTACCCAATCGACGGCTACGTCGTTGTCGATGCATTGATGAGCGACGACGAAATCGCACGAATCGATGAGGAACTTACATCCTCGCCGTCTGAGGTTGCCGGCGATCGGCGTTTTCTCGATCGCGAATGGTGTCGCTTGGTCGCCCAGGTGTTGCGCCATCGATTGCTAAAACGTCGGTTGCTGTATTTGGCATCGCAACCCGTCTTATGTACGTATTTTGGCAAAGACCCGACGACGAACTGGGGGGTAGGACTGCATCGCGATCTGCACGTGCCGTTACACGCGCGAATAGAAGAAAAGCCGTGGCAGAACTGGAGCGAAAAGCAGAATATTCCCCACGCTCAAGCGTCTAGTGAATTGCTCGCGACAATGATGGCGGTGCGAATTAATCTAGACGACAGCTCAAATGAGGATGGCGCTTTGTGCGTCGTGCCTGGCAGTCATTTGACTGCGGACGTGGAGAGTACGCGAATCGAATGTATCGGCGCGAAGGGCAGCGCGACGATAATGAGTCCTATGCTGTTACATTCATCCTCGAAAGTTACATCGGGTCGCGAGCGTAGGGTGCTGCATTTTTTGTTCGGGCCACGCAGTTTGCCGGGCGGTGCCAAGTGGTATTATTCAAGCTGAATCTCAAACGAACGTTCGCTTGTCGACCTTGGTCGATCGCACTGCTGGTGGACTATCGACGTCACGAATGAAAAGACTAAGCTTATGCGACTAATAGACCGATGCTGCATTTTCGCGTTGATTCTGTCCTTTGTTACGGCTGCAGCTGCCGCTGCCGGGATACACAAATGGACGGATGCAGAAGGTCGCATGCATTTTGGTGATCGCCCGCCCGAGGGTGCGAATTCCACCACCGTCGAAGTAAAAGTCAATTCCTACGCGACGCCGAGTATCGAAGGGCTCGCGGCCGTGGTTGGCAATCGAGAAGACAAGAAACGAAGTAAGAAATCCTCAAGCGTCATTTTGTACTCAACGTCCTGGTGCAAAGTGTGTGTTCGCGCGAAACAGTATTTCGGCGATCATGAAGTTAGCTACAAGGAGTACGACATCGAGCAAAGCGATAAAGGAAAGAAAGATTTTGCGCGCCTCGGCGGCAGTGGTGTACCCGTGATTCTCGTCGGCAATAGACGCTTAAATGGATTTTCGGCCGCCTCCTTCGAGAAAATCTATTCGCCAAGGTAGGCGCGCGATTTTCCGTAGCCGCTGCATCGGGTGGCTGAGATCAACAGACGCTGGGGTCGAGTTAACGCATCGCTTCAGTAATGTAATTGGCTGAGCGGCCTAATCCTCACGATTTACTCGGTTTGCGCAACGGCGGGACTTCGATACCGGCCGCAGTCTCGAGCACTTTCACGGTGGCAAAAAAATCATCCTTGCCGAATCCCGCCTCCAGTGCTTTGGTGTAAACACCATGCGCCGCTTCCGTCATGGGCATCGGTGAGTTAATTTCTCGACCCGATTCTAATGCTACGCCAACGTCTTTCGCGGCGATCGCTAAAGAGAAAACATCGAGATCGAACTTACGCGATAGTGCGAGCGGGGCACTCGCCATGTGTGGTCCTGCCGAACTGGTTTTTAATACCTCCAAGAGCGCGCTCGGGTCCATTCCTGCCTTTGCCCCCATCACGAATCCTTCTTGGATTAGCACGCTCGTGCATAAAAATATTTGATTGTTAACCAACTTCGTCAACGTGCCGGATCCGGGCGGACCCATATAAAAGAGGTTTTCGCCGATGCATTCCAACAGCGAACGGACGTCATTAAACGCCGTCTCATCGCCACCAATCATAATCGCGAGAGACCCTTTAAGCGCCGCGCGTTTACCTCCGGATACCGGTGCATCCAGATAACGAACGTTTTTCGCTGCTGCGAGGTCGGCAATTTTTCGGTTTAAAGAAACAGAATTCGTGGATAAATCGATGATCGTCGACCCCGACTTAAGGCTGTTAAGCAATCCGCCTGCGCCGAGCACAACGGTTTCAATTTCTGGTGGTCCGGGGAGAGACAAAAATACCGTCGCGCAATGCTCGGCAATGTCGTTAATTTCAGCCGCGCGCGCCCCCTTGTCCAACAAGGGTTGCAGCGCTTGGGCGCTTTTATCGCATACCAGCAGCTCGTGCTGGTGTTCGAGTAACTGGGCAGCCATAGGGCCACCAATTGTGCCTGTACCGATGAATCCGACTGTTGCCATGCTCTGCTCCGAAGTTTGTTGTCGTAGTATACGAAATGTTACGGCGCTACGTTCAATCGACCTGACTCGGGTGCTGGAGAAAATAGCCCAAAACGCAGTAGGATTACGGAATGCAAGTTCAAAGCACAGAACCGCCCATTTCTAGATCCCAAAGAGTTCTGCCTAATCTATTTAGGGTAGATTCTACGTTTGCCAGCAAACATAGATTCTGTCT
>JBLFWZ010000254.1:0-6559 GCA_047611905.1 Gammaproteobacteria bacterium
TTCGTGGATGGACAGAGGAGTATGCGGGCGAGGACGCGCTCGGGACCTATTTCATGGCGAACGTCGCTGCAGTAGACAAGGTTCACACGAACGTCACGCTACGGGACTTCTGGCGCACTGGCGAGCTGGTTCCGAACCGCGCCCACCAACACTTCTATCAATCTAATTTCCCCGCAGAATATGAGGCTGAGGATCGTTGGTTCCTCCTCGACGCGAACGTGAACGATGATTTTCCATGGGAGTTTACAACGGAAATTCCAGTGTTCTCACTAGCTTTGCTTAAAGGTGTCGCTCCTAATCGTGAATGGTTGGTCTACGGCCATGCCCCGCTGGGCGACATTGGCGATGTTTGGTTGACGATCCCAGAATACAAAGATGTCTTGGTGGATATCGCCGTCGGCGGCTCTTACTATTTGGTCGACGAAGCAACCGGCACAATTCAGGAAGTGACTGACGTGTCACCTCCGCCGCCGCCTCCCCCAAACGCCGCCCCGGTGGCGAATGCAGGATTGAATAAGACGGTGTTGGACAGTGATGGGCTGGCTGGTGAAATTGTAACTCTGAATGGCAGCGGTTCGTCGGATAGTGATGGCACTGTTGTTAGCTATGTTTGGGCGTGGACGGGCGGCAGCGCCAATGGTGTCAATCCAACGGTGAACTTGCCGGACGGCACCACGGTGGTGACCCTGACGGTGACAGATAATGACGGTGCCGCCGATACCGACTCCGTATCGGTCACAGTCGAGGCGCCGCCGAGCGAGGTCGAAGTCACCTTCGTTTCCATCGCCTCGGAGGACGGCTGGGTGCGCGAATCGAATGAGAATAGCAACCTTGGCGGCCGCACCAGCAGTCGCGATCCGGACTCACGCGCTTTGCGCACAGGGGACGATAATCGCGACCGTCAGTACAAATTTATTTTGTCCTTCGATACATCGACGCTACCGGACGGCGCAGATATCCAATCAGCGGTGTTAAAGCTGTCACGCGGTGGCACCAACGGAACGAATCCCTTTACGACGCATGGGTCTCTGCGGGTCGACATCCAAAACGGCAGTTTCGGCAAAGCTGGGTTGGAAAACAGCGATTTTGAAGCCCCCGCCAGCGCCACTGAGATCGCCACCACCAACGGCGCAGACTTTTCGGCGGCTTTTAATGCCACAGGAGTTTCAAGCATCAATAAAGCCGGACGTACGCAGTTGAGACTCTATTTTGATTTGGACGACAACGATGACGGCGGCAACGACTACGCTGGGATTTATTCGTCTGATAACAGAAATAGTTCCCGACATCCGAGGTTGATTGTGACGTATTCAATTCCGTGAATATCAGCACGCTCGTTATGGTTTTGCTGAAGATGTTGCATTAACATTCTCTGAACGGCAGGTAATCGGATGGACCGGCTGCTTCGCTCGGCGGGTTAGTCTGCAAAGACTTAATCCAGCTATCCGCATAAGCAACCAAAGTTCAGCACACAGGATTGCGAGGCAGACCATGAAGACGACCCAGCCTTCGAAATAGTGCAGAAAGCCTTCGGCCATTTCGATCCCGTAGTATTCGCCCAGCACACCAATGATTCCAATTCGTACGGAATTCATCAGTATTGCTATCGGAATGGTCGATATGAAAAAAACAATCTTATGCCACAATGGTCCTTGATAGAGATAAGTGACAAGGAACCCAAAGCTCATGATCGGGAATAGATAACGCAGCCCGTCACAGGCCTCGGCCACATGAAGTTTGAAAACTCCAAAATCGATCAGATTGCCACTGAGGAACACTGATATCCCAAACCAGCGGATCACAGCCACGCCGAGTTGCGCCGCAATTAATTGCAACTCGGTCGATAAACTGCGGTAAATAAAATCTGGTAGAGGGATCATGAAAATAAGAAAAATCAACGGAAACCAGAGAAAACGCATCCCCTGCCATCCGAAGAACATTAGCGCAAATCCGAATAAGCTTATTAAAAACGCATACGAAACAGCCCAGGTGGCCATCTGATTACTCACGATAGCCAACACCAGCCCGAATAATACAATCAGCCTACCTGGCCACGCGCCGCTTGAGTTTTTGATAGCAACAATTTGGTGCCGATCGCGCCACAGAAAAAACAGAGCGATGAAGGGGACCATATAGCCATGGCTATATTCAGCTGACGACCAACGAGCGACCATTGCTATAAGGCCATCTCGAAAGATTAGGGCAAAAAACAAAAAAATTATACCCAGCGAAACTAAAGTAAAAACACTACTTCTGCGCTGAGCGGAGCCAGATGAAGCTCCAAAGCCCATTCGAACCGGAAGTAAGTCCCTTTCTAAGAACATGTCTCAACATATATAAATAAATTATAAATAATACTCATAATAATTCCATATTTATTCTTCCTGCGGGATATATTTCAGAATGATACGAGAAATATAGCCTCTAATACACTTTCATCTCTATTTGTATAATATTATATTGTTCGTCCCATTGCTTAATTACGCCATAATAATACCTTACACACCTACTTCACTCCCCTGATATCAAGACCTTTTAAATCGTCCCATTCCAAGCACGATCGAGCCCCACTGGCGTTAACCATAACAAACGTTTTTACTGTTTCTTGGACACCCACTAGAACAAAGTGTCGGTTAAGGATTAGTTAAGACTATCTTCAGTATGAGCATATTTCAGTGAGTCGGAACATCAGCATGTCGGTCTTCAGTGAGAGTACGAAAATCGGAATGCCTAGCGAGCGGAACAACAATCGAATACGTACGAATTTCTTATTCGTAGTTCTGGCTATGGCTATTCTTGTAGGTTGTTCTGGGTCAGAGCGTCGGGAAGCTGCCCATTTTGATCGCGGATTGGCCTTTTTCCAAAATCACAACTACTCCAAGGCGCAGCTGGAATTTCGCAATGTACTAAAGATCAATCCGCGCAGCGTTAAAGGCTATTACTACCTTGCCTTAGTTGAGGAGGCTCAAGGCAACCTCACGCCAGCCTTCACTAACTTCGTCCGAGCCTCCGAACTGAACCCCAACCACCTACCCTCTTTAACAAAAATTGGTCAGCATTTTCTTTACGGCAACCGTCTCGACAAAGCCCAAGAGCAGGCAAACATTATCCTGAACCTGGAGCAGGGAAGTGCCGACGGTCACGCCTTACAGGGCGCAATCTACTTGCGTAGAGGCGAACTGCTACTAGCCAGACAAGAGATTGAACTGGCATTGCTGGCCGATCCCACCCATTTAGCCGCAATGTCAGCGACGGTGGGCATCGAGCGGAAAACTGGATCACTAGGAAAGGCGTTGACCGCGCTTGCCAAATCTATTGAAGCGCACCCGGAAGAAATTGGCCTCCGACTGCTTGAGGCCGAGTTGCTGGTTGAAAATAACGCGCTGAGCGAGGCGGAGCAGGTCTACTTGGATCTAATTGGGAAAGACCCTGATAACCTCAGCCTCAAGACCAATCTGGTCAAATTGCTGATCCGGCAGAAACGCAAGAACGATGCTGAGGACTATCTGCAAGGTCTTGTTGCGGCGACGCCGCATGGCCCGGAGCCAGCGTTGCTGCTAGTTGATTTTCTGTTCAATCAGCGAAGCTTCATCGAAGCCGAAGCCGCATTGCTGGGATACACCGAGAAATATCCAACAGAGCTCACCTACCGTTTCGCGCTAGCCGGTTATTATCTCAAGCAAGATGAGCAACCCAAAGCGGTCCAAGTCTACCGCGACATAATCGAGCAGGACAAATCCTACTCAAAGACCCTGATTGCGCGTTTAGCCTTGGTTCAAACACACATATCGCAAGGCGAAAAACAGCTTGCTCGTGCACAGATAGCCGAAATATTGCAAGAAAATCCAAACAACGTCGAGGCCCTTTTTCTACGTGCCTACGACCAGTTGTACGAAGGCCATTATAGTGGAGCTATCGCCGATCTTGGCACACTGCTACGTCTGCGCCCTGAGTTTAATGACGGACGCATCTTGTTGGCCGAAGCGCATTTGCGCAATTTCGAACCGGCCAAGGCCATTGCGACGCTGTCGGCGCTGCTTGAGCATAGTCCGGAGAACCATGGCATCCGGGTCGCCTTAGCGCGACAACTGTCTCGCCAAGGTGAAAACGACACTGCTTTGGCATTACTAAAAGAGACATTGGCACATGTCCCCGATGATTTGGCCGCGCTAAAAGCGCAGGTTGAAATCTTTTTTATGAAAGAAAATTGGCCCGCCTTGGTCGAAGCCGCAACAGTGTTGATCCAGCGCACTCCGGAAAATGCCGAGAGCTACTACATTCGCGGCCAAGCACATCTAGCACAACTGCAATACTCCAAAGCAGAGGCCGACTTCGTCGCCGTACTTGATTTAGCACCCGACTCCCTCTCTGCCTTAGTCGGGCTGGTGCATTCTTACCTCGGTCGTGGCGAAGGCGAAAAAGCCGAGGAGCTACTATTGGCACGCTTAGCCACCGCGTCAGACAAGGGACCTTTGCGCAATATTTTGGGTGAGTTCTACCGAACAACCGGCAATAGAGATAAGGCTATAAAAACGTTTCGCCTCACGATCGAGTCCAGCGATGAATATGCGCCAGCATATGCCAATTTGGCCAACATGTCTTTTCAGGCTGGAAACGTCGCCGAAGCTATCAAAATTTACAATGACGGCCTTGCGGAATTCCCAGGCCACGAACAACTCTCTTTTGGTTTGGCGACCACCCTCAGCACCGAACAAGAATACGCTGCGGCGATCAAGATCTACGAAGCAATGTTGCTACGCAACCGTGATCTGCCTTTTGTCGCTAATAACTTGGCAGCACTGATTGCCGATTTCCAATATAACGACGGCGTCCAATTAGCCCGGGCATTGGATTTAGCCAAATCCTTCTCCGCCTCAGCAAACCCTCTTTTTCTGGACACATTGGGCTGGGTCCACTTCCGCGCTGGTAATGTTGATAAAGCTCTGCGCTATCTCGAGAAATCTGCCTCCAGTGCGCCAAACGTACCCCAGTTACAGTATCATCTCGGCACGGTGTACCACGCGGTCGGGGAAACCCAAAAAGCGGAGCTAGCGTTGGAGCGAGCGTTGACCGAAGGAGCCGATTACCCCGGCCTACAGGTCGCTCGCGATACATGGGAGAGTTTGAAAACCAGCCGCAGTGGCGCTGGGACCGCGCGGCCGCGATAACTATTTTCCGCGACCCACGTCGAGCAAAATGCCGAGAAGCCTCCTGGCCAGAACTTTTCGGTCGTAGTTCGCGGCAACGAATTCTGCCCCGTTTCCTCCTAGCCTCGTCGAAAGTTCGCGATGCTCCGACAGGTTCACGATGGCGTCGGCGAGCTGGCGTGGGTTTGAGGGTTCGATGCAAATACCAGCATCCGCTTGTTCGATAATCTCTTTTGACTCGCCTTCCGCACCTAAAATGATTGGCTTTTGCATCGCCATATTCTCGAAGATCTTGGAAGGGATTACAGACTTAAACAAATCGAGCCGACGCAGATGGACAAGCCCCACGTCCGACACGCCCCAGATCGCCGGCATCTTCTCCTTGCTCTGCTGGTCCAGCATTACGACATTTGCGAGTTTTAATTCAGCGCATCTTTGTACAAGATGTGACTTCTCCGCACCGTCACCTACCATGAGAAATACAATGTCGGATCGATTCTGCAGAAGCAGCGCCGCATCGAGAATTGTATCCAAGCCATGTGCTGCGCCATGCGTGCCAACATAAGCAGCTACAAATTTGCCGCCTAGTCCAAGCTCCGCAGCAAAATCTTGATCATAGGGAACAGCGCTGAATAGCGAGAGATCGACACCGTTCTTCACAACTTCAATTTTTTGAAGGTCAGCACCGCAGTTGGTTATATGCCGAACAAATGAATCGGTAACAGCTACGATCTTATCGGCCCGTCGGTAAGCAAAACGCTCAATGCCTTCGAGCATACGGATCAAGAAACGGTTCTTCACCGCACCAACCGCTAGTATCGATTCAGGCCATAGGTCACGGATCTCGAGCACCCACGGCGACCGCTTTAAGATACTCACGAAGTATCCTGCAAGGCCGTTGAAAAATTGCGGCGAAGTCGACACCACCACATCGGTCCGGGGCAGGAATGGCGCCGCTGCGGTAGCCATAAACATATAGAATAGGTAGCTGGCGGACCGTTTAAGAAAGCCCTCGTTCGGGGTAATGTAGGTAAGCAGCCGGACTACCTTGATGCCGTCTTTGGTCTCGACCTGATAAAGCCGATTAGAATAGCCAGGATAGATCCGCCCGGCCGGATGATTAGGAACGCAAGTTACAACTGTCACTTCGTGTCCGTCGGCAACCCATTGGCGGCAGTGATCATAAGTGCGAGATGCCGGCGCATTAACCTCGGGTGGAAAGTAGTGCGAAAGGAAAAGGATACGCACTTTAAGTGCGCTCAATCGTAAAACCGAACTCAGCGGGAAGTTCAACATCCAAAGAGAGGCGAATTGTTTGGCCCGCCTTCTGCACCCCAAATTCTGGACAGCAGCGTGACGGTATCAGCGAGGCTTCACCGCCCACGACCGAAATTCCGCAAACCGGCGCGCCG
>JBLFWZ010000255.1:0-6540 GCA_047611905.1 Gammaproteobacteria bacterium
GCGATCTGAAAGAGCTGACGATTCGGCCGGCGCAGCCGAGACCAAGGGGTGGTGTTCGAAGGTCGCTTGGTGACCAGTAGGAACCGACCGATCGAGTCTGACCCCATTGCGCCCTCGAAGGTCGCTTGGTGACCAGTAGGAACCGACCGATCGAGTCTGACCCCATTGCGCCCTCCAGTAGGAACCGACCGATCGAGTCTGACCCCATTGCGCCCTACGCTCTGCCAAATTCCCTTAGTCGTCCGATATGTGAATTTAAAGCGCTGAAATAGGTCGGGTGACTATTGTAAGGGAGGCCATATTCTTTTGCGGTTTGTTCTACGATCGGCGCAATATGTTTGTAATGCACATGGCAAACCGTCGGGAACAAATGGTGTTCTATCTGAAAGTTCAAACCACCACAGATGTAATTTAGAAAAACATTTCTACAACCGAAATTCGCTGTCGTATAAAGTTGATGCGCTGCCCAGGAATGATCAATGCTTCCATTATCATCCGGTCGAGGGAAGGTGGTGCCTTCTATTACATGCGCCAACTGAAAGACCAGTGCCAAGGTCAATCCTTCAACCAAATGCATAATGACAAATCCGATAACAAAATACTGCCAAGGGATATCTATGACCATAAAAGGAATTGCCACGAATATGCTGTAGTAAATAAGTTTATAGAAAACCATCCGCAGGAATTCTAGAACGGGTCGGTTGGTTTTGTTTTTACCGTCTATTTTCGGATCAAAGTACTCGGCATAATCTCTCGCAAAGACCCAGGCGATAGAAGTCAAAGAATATAAAAATAAAGTGTAGAAATGTTGAAAGCGATGTATCCACCAAAGATCTTGGTGCGGATTCAGGCGAATAACTGGAATCTGATCGATATCGGCGTCGAAACCAACAATATTGGTATGTGCATGATGCATACCATTGTGGGAACACTTCCACATAAAATCATTCGCACCAATGAAGTTAAAACTCATTCCTAGAATTCGATTTCCTTTTGCGCTGGCGACATAGGCTCCATGAAGTGCGTCATGGGCAATGTTTAGACCAATCAAAGCCGTGAAAAAGCCGTGAACGATGGCAATCATTAATAACACGCCCGGACTAAACAGATTGGATAAGAGCAAGATATAGGTCAACAAAAAGATACTAAGTATCAATATCGTCTTAAAAACCATCGACCCGTTGTAGTGACGAGAAAGGTTTTGTCCTTCGAAATACCGGCCAACGCGCTCACGCAATTCAGGGTAGAAATCGGCTCGATCTTTGTGATTGAATTTGATGTTCGGTTTTCCCTGAGTATCCTTGAGATAGATACGTTGGTTTCAATTTAGTTTCAATTTGTCCGCTGACATTACGAAAAACGGCAGATTGCGCGAAATGGGGCGCTGACAAGATAGTCCGTATTTCATGGAATTGCGCGTGATTTTTGGTTAACACACAGCTTATTAGCGACACCACTTGGCTCTATTAATCCGTAAGTACCTTGCCCAAGCGACGAGTGTTCGTCCTCGAAAAATGTTCTATCACGTCGATTTAATGAATGCGGCACGGATGAAGTTACAGCTCGCAGTTCGATCTGGAGCGTGTTCTGGCTGAAGCCGAACACCGAATTGCGCTCTATTAGGAAATACGCTGTCCCTTCTGCGACGCGCGCTTTGCGCGCCAGCGTTGCAAAGCAGGTCTGTGCTTTCCAGTCTCTGCCCAGACAACACTAGCTAATCATGTTCTACACACGATAAGTCCGTGCGAATCGAATCGAACGTTCGCTGTCCCAAATTAGGTCCATTGATGCGATTGATGGAGATCCGCCAGACTCTGCCGCCCCTGGATGTTAAATATCGAATTCGGCGGGTGTCGCAGTGTGTGCATTTCGACCTGCGATACGCCCAAACGTGAGTGCTGGCCCTAAGGTTGCGCCACCGCCCCAATATCCGGGTCCGGTAGGCGAGGCGACACAATTGCCGGCGCCGTAAAGCCCGGCTATGGGTTGTCCGGCATGGTCCAAAATCCTCGCTTGAGGATCTGTTTGTGGACCACCTTTCGTATCGAGCGCCCCAGGTGCCATCAAAATTGCATAGTAGGGTCCGGCGTCAGCGATTGGATGCATGGTGATGTTTGGCATCGGATTGGCCACCGCACGCGGTCCATACTGATGGAAATATTCGTCGATCGGCACGCTGCCACGTCCAAACTCTTGATCGTTACCGCTGCGCGCAAAGCCGTTGAATCGCGTGATGCTGTCACGTAAGTTCGCCACAAACTGCCGATCAAGTGTTAGCGCACCGGTATGCTCTGCCAGTGCGGCGAATCTTTCGTCGATAATTTTTGCTAGTCCCTCAAGGGTGTCCGCACGCAGCACGTTGCTGGGCGCATCGCCCGCCGGCGGAATGGGCGGAAAACCGGCGTACTCAACCGCGCTACGTGCGTCGTATATGAGGATCGATATTAAGTTCGGGTAAGTACCGCTCATCGCATCCCACACGAAGTGCGCCTGGGTACGTTCGTTGTAGACAAATTTTTCATCGAAGAAGCGACGGCCGAAACGATTGACCTGGATCATGCTGTCCCCTGGCGAGCACCAGATGCCTGTGGATACGCTGCGCACGGCGATCGATTCTTCCAATGGGATCTGCACCCACCAAGCATTTTGCATGTTGCCGAGACGTGCACCGGCGGCAGAACCGATGCCGACGAAATCGCCCTCGGCGGACGCCACGGCGCAACCACCGTAGATCGGACCTTTAAGAAACTGACGGCACATCTCAACGTTGTGGGTGAAGCCGCCGGTCGCAAAGATCACACCCTTGCGTGCGCCAATGCGCCGGGTGATTCCATCTTCGCCGTGCACCGTGACGCCAACAACTCTCCCGGTTGCGTCCTGGATCGCAGCATCCACTGTTTGCCCCAGTTCGATCGACACGCCTGCGCCGGCAGCGACGCGGGCAAGGCCGCGGATCATAGCCGCGCCGCCACCGAACGATCCGTCTTCGTTCATCGGAAACATGATGCGACCATTCGTCACGAGACATTCGGGAAGATGCGCAAAATAGTCCGGCATCAGCACCTTGCGTGGTCCGATGATGTTCGTCACGTTAAGCGCGCCGAGATTAACTAGCGATTCAACTGTGGGCGCGACTTCATCGAAGAAGGTTGCGATCATGGCGTAGCCGGCTACGGTCGCGCCGAATTGTGGATGCTCTGGATCGTAATGTTCAGGGAACGATAAGCGCACCATGTAGCGGATCGCATCCTCGCGTTTGTCGACCGTCCCTTGCGCACGGAGTAAATGTGAATTTGGGGTCCAGATCCCACCCGTCGACTTCGCCGTCGTACCGCCCGCGACGGTGGACTTTTCTAGCACGATCACCTGATCGCCAAGTTGACTCGCGGCGACCGCCGCACTGAGCGCGCCGGCACCGCTACCAACCACCACGACATCTGTTATCGCTTCCCATCCGGATATTCCAGTCGCGGCGCTTGCCGCTTGGTGTATCGCGCTCGGTAGTGTGACACCGGCCGCTACGCTACCGAGAAATCTGCGCCGCGATACGGAGTCTTCACCGTCGTTTCGTTTCTTACTCATGAAGATCAACTCCTAGAATCGACGGTTGGCACTTGGGTGGACGGTTTATCCACCTAGGATAGCGATGAATGGCTCACAATAGAAACAAACGTCTGAACTCACTGGCGTTCTTGCGGGCTCGAGTCATCTTCGATGATTTAGCGAGTCACGAGCACGATTGGACTGCGACGATACAGTTTGCGGATGATGCGGCAAGCAAACCAGTAGGCACGTTGCAGGTCGCGGAGATCACTAGACCTAAGTTGAGTAGTTCGAGCGCGCGGCGGAGCGCGGTTAAGGTCAAGATGTTTTCGGCAGTTTCGCGGCCGCGCATGTGGCGAGTTCGCGACCGGCGGCCGTGGTTCCCGCTGCGCCTAAGATTAAGGCCCGGAAATCAGCGATGGCATGAAGCAGACGAAAAACAGGGCCATGCCGACCCGACCCGACCCGACCCGAAGCGTGGCGTTCGCATATGACCATTGATCCCGGCGAGCCTAAACCGAAGCCCGGAAATCGGTGACGTCTGGTAGGAGATGAAAACCCGCGCGATGCCGATCTGATACGCATCACGGCATCTGTACACTCACGGGTACCAAATGGCGGAAATACGACCGAACCCCAGCAGCGGCTCTAGCTTCCTGATTCGGTCGACGCAAGTCCGCATACAGCGCCATACCCCATTAGCTACAAGCTAAATGCCGCCAACTTGATAATGCGCTTCAAATGTCATTCGATAGCGTCTCGACTGCGACTCGCAATCTAGATAAGGTTGCGGCCCTAACGCGAGTACGAACCACACATAGGATCGATCAAGATGCTTAGCAACGGTTTGTTTTATACGCCGCTCACGGGTGCCACGCGCCAAGAAATCGAGCGAGGCATGGCGGGCAAAAGCGAAACGCATTATCAGCGTTTGCTCGAAGAACTGGGTGAGCAAGCACAAGTTGCCGATGCACTCGGTTACGACAAGCTCGCGATCTCGGAACATCACTTTCAGGTCGAAGGTTTCGAAGTTCCGAACAACCCGATCTTATTGAATGTGCATCTTGCTGGTCTCACCAAGCGAATTCAGCTTGGCCAATTAGGGATCCTCGCGGTAGCGCGGCACCCGCTGTTGGTTGCCGAAGATATCGCGATGCTCGATCACATCACCAAAGGCCGTTGTTTTGTCGGCTTGGCGCGCGGTGCGCATACGCGGGCAGTGGATGTGCTGGGGCAAAAATACGGTGCGCGCGCGCCGCACCCAGCGTTCGCTGATACGCACGCGCGGCAGATAAACCTCGAGCAGTTCGAAGAAAGTTTCGAGATCATGAAAGCTGCTTGGACTAAAGATACGTTTAGCCATAAAGGTAAGTATTGGACATTGCCGCCGGACGAGATTTATTTTAAACACCCAGGCACGGATCGATATGGGGAAGGCCAGAATGCGCAAGGCAAGATCGAGCAGATTGGCATCGTCCCACGGCCTTATACTAAGCCGTATCCGCAAGTGTATGTGCCGTTCACCTCAAGCCCGGCCACCGTCCAGTGGTGTGCGCGAAATGGCATCCGCTTAGTGGTGTTCACCTCAATTCATGAACAGATCGACACCATCTTGAACAATTACCACCAAGCGGCATGCGAGGGCGGTCGCGATCTCGCCTATGGTGAAGGTATCGCGCATTTCAAAGCGATTATTGTCGCCGATACTGAGGCCGAAGCACGTAAATCTGCCGAGGCGGTGGCGTGGGCGTGGGGCGAATGGCTCGGCGGCTACGGTTTCAACGAAGCGTTCCGTCTACCGGGCGAAACCGGTCCGGTACCGAACGACTTTGACGTCACACAGCGCGACCAAGGATTTATCGTCTACGGCACACCTGATCAAGTCGTGCAAAGGTTGCAACCGTTCATTAAACGTTACAACGTCGATGAGTTATTCAATTGGGTTTTTAACGGTGTGATGAGCAACGCCGACATCATTAAGAGCTTCCGCTTGTACGCTGAAGAAGTCGCACCTCGACTCACAGCGCGTCAGTCCCAGTCCGCCGGCTAATGGTGTGACATGAGAGTCGCGATAACGGGAGCTTTAGGTGTAAACGGCGTGTTCGTCGTACGCGCCTTACAAACAGCCGGAGTAGAGATCCTCGCGACCAATCAAGTCGCGGACTATTCGCTCGCGCCGGAGCTCGCAGGAACGATCAATTTTCGCCTCGTCAACGTTACCGACCAGAACGCAGTGCGTAATGCCCTACAGGATTTTCGACCAGAGGTCGTGATTCATCTAGCGGCACTGTTGCCGGTCGAGGCACAAGCCGATCCGTACCTCGGCTATACGGTGAACATCATGGGCACTGCCAATGTCTTAGCGGTTGCGCGCGAGCTTGACGTTCGAAGAGTCGTGTTCACTAGCTCAAAAGCGGCCTATGGCGAAGTCACAGGGATCCATGCGCACCCAAGCTACCAACCCTTAACGGAAGACGATGCGCTGTCCCCGAATAAGATTTACGACCACGCGAAAGTTGCATCCGAAGGACTGGGTATAAACTATCAACGGGCCGGTGGCCCAGAGTTCGCAGCCCTACGCTTTGCGACAATCTTCGGGCCTGGCAAGGTTGGCCGGCACGGGCCCATGTCGCAAATATCCAGCATTGTCGAGGATGCGGTCGCCGGGCGACCCGTGCGCATCAAGCAAGGTGGCGATCAAGGCGATGATTATCTCTACGTTCGCGATGCCGCATCGGCTATTGTGGCAGCAGCCTTGCACAAAGCGCCGCTGCCACACTCGATCTACAACATCGGTAGCGGCCAAGCGCGTTCGCTATTCGAATTCGCCGAGCTAGTTCGGAGCCTAGTACCAGATGCGGACATTGAGATCGGACCTGGACTTGATCCGATGGGCTTCGGTGTCTCTTACTACTCGGCACTCAACTCGGATCGCGCTAAGAAAGATCTCGGTTTTGAAGCGCCGGAGCTTGCTTCGGCATTGTACGATTACGTTCA
>JBLFWZ010000256.1:0-6519 GCA_047611905.1 Gammaproteobacteria bacterium
CCGGTGTCGACGATAACGCGCATTCCGGTCCGCTGTATAGCGCGGTTATGAGACGTTGTGCTAGGTCTTGTCTGTGATTATTCACATCGTGACGATGGCGCCCGCTCAGTTGGAGTCGTGATGATGAACTAATAGCACATTTTCATAGACACACGGGGGACGAGAGGAAAATCAGGATTAAGCCATACTGATCTCAATAGGCCCGATCGAGGAGATTTGTTGAAGCCTCGATGAGCGCGCGTGGCCTGGCCCAGCCGTCAAGTTTTTGTAGTCAATTATCAGGAAACTCTCATGTTCAATCGTTCGGTTGTCACGCTTACAGGTCAAAAGTGGAAGGCGATAGTCGGGATCGTACTCATGCTGGTAGGGAGCATTGCGCCAGCGTTTGAGTCGAGCGGAATGTCGTGGACGGTTGGAACGATTATCGCGACGATCGCCTATGGTTTCGTGCTCTTAGCAATAGAATGTCCGAAATGTCGGCAACGGTGGTTTCTCAAGGCACTCGTTTATGCGGAATACTATGGCCCATTGTTCAAAGAATCGTCTTGTCCTTTGTGCGCGCATGATTTTTCATCAGGCGGTGCCGTTCTTTAAGGTATTTCGCTTTGGCGGGTAGATAGTGGTGCGGAATATTTTCGGCCCCAAGGCACTGGGTCACACTTACTTCATCGGATAGGTGCGCCTCGTTGAAGGTGCACCAAATCCTTACCCGTTTTCAGCGGCGTCGAGCGCGCAGCATAACGTTTCCGCTGAATTTACTTCTGGTCCCAGTGTGTCTGTAAAAATTCGCCGATCCTCACGATCCCTTGTTTTCCTTCAGCCAACAGCGGGTGGAACGCGTGCCACACGTGGATCATGTCGTCCCAAATCTCCAACGTGCTGTCGACACCATCGGCTTGCGCTTTATCGTGAAGTTTAATGGAATCGTCGAGTAAGACTTCGTCGTTACCGACGTGGATCAACAAGGACGGTAACGACTTTAGGTCCGCGAAATTAGGCGAAATGTGCGGGTGTTCGACATCTTGTCCGTGCACATATTGCTGGACCATTTCGTGCAGGCCGTTGAACGTCACCATCGGATCTGCAGCGGCGCGCGTTTGATACGATGAATTGGAACACGTCAAATCGGACCACGGACTGATACACACGGCCGCGCGCGGCAATGCAACTGGCTTATCACGCAGCGCAACTAGACATGCCGCCGTTAATCCACCGCCTGCTGAGTCGCCGCTGATGGCTAAATTTTCAGCATCGAATCCTTGTTTAAGCAGCCATTCATAGGCTGCACAAGCATCGTCGACGGCAGCTGGGAAGGGGGCTTCGGGTCCAAGTCGATAGTCCACCATCAACACAGCTGCATTTGCCGCGCGAGAAATTTCCCCGCCCAATGACCGGTGCGTATTAAGGGACCCCATGACATACCCACCGCCGTGCAAGTACATCACGGCACGGTTCGGATTGATTTCCGGAGCGCGCAGCCATTCTGCGGGACGCTCGCCTGCAACTAGCGATTCGACGGTAATATCATCAGCCACTCGAAACGACACTTGCTCCATTTCTGCGCGCCGTTCCTCTAAGCTTACGGGTGCATCAAGTGGTATGACTTTCTCGCGAATGATGCGTTTTAGTCGATCAATATCCATGGTACGTACTCTCCCCATTTGAATGACTGGTAGGGATGATTATCGAGCGCCTGGCGTTGTTAGTCGAATTGAATTGCCTGTTACTGCGAGGGCCACGTTCACTTACCGGTGCGAACTAACCCTCGCGTTGCCGATTTTGCTCTCTGCGGCAATAATGGGGCCGGGCAACACCTAACCTACTAGCGGGGACTAAATGGCAGACCAAGTATTAGAAGGAATTCGGGTATTAGATTTCGGCCGCTATATCGCGGGTCCATTTTGCGGGACGATGTTGGCGGATTTTGGCGCCGAAGTGATTCGTGTCGAGAAGCTCGACGGCAGCGAAGATCGTTTTGTTGCGCCCGTTGGTGCAGGCGCGGGAGCTAATTTCATTACCATGGCTCGCAATAAAAAAGGCCTAACGCTTAATCCGATGAAGCCTGAGGGCCAGGCGGTGCTGAAACGTCTCCTGCCTACCGTGGATGTCGTTATCGCGAATCTCCCCTTGCCCACGTTAAAGGCCATGCAAATAGACTACGACAGCCTAAAGGCTATCAAACCAGACATCATCCTAACGATGGTTTCCGCATTCGGTATCGATGGCCCTTACGCCGACCGGGTTGGATTCGATACCTTGGGACAGGCCATGTCGGGCGCGATGTATATGACCGGTGACGACGACATGCCACGCCGTGCGTCCGCGCCGTATGTTGATTTCGGAACCGCGCTGTTATCCGCCTTTGGCACCATGGCGGCGCTTCGTGAGCGCGATAAAACAGGACGTGGGCAACTTGTTGAGTCGAGTTTGTTTTCGACTGCAATGACATTCATGAATGCCCAGCACATTGAGCAGTCCGTGTTAAAACTTGATCGCCCGCCGCAAGGGAATCGTGGTGTTACGGCGGCGCCGGTCGATTGTTTTAAAACCCAAGATGGATTTATTTTTGTGTTGGCAATTGGTTTTCCATTATTCGAGCGCTGGACAAAGCTTGTCGGTGCGGACGGCTGGGCATCCGACCCGCGCTTTGCAACAGACGAAGGCCGTGGCGATCATGCAGATCTTATTTGTGAGCGGATGCAACAATGGTGCAATGATCGAACCACCGCGCAAGCGCTCGCCGATCTTGAGGAAGCACGTATCCCGGGTGGCCCGATATTAAATCTACAAGAAGCGCTAGATGACCCGCATGTAAACGCGCGTGGTTTGCACAAATACGTGGACTACCCTGGAGTGGCGAGCGCCGCGCCGTTGATGGAAACTCCGGTGCGACTATCCGTCACGCCAGGCACCGTTCGGCACCGTGCGCCACTACTAGGCGAGCATACCGACGAGATATTGAAAGGAGCCGGGTATAACGACGAGGAAATTCAACAACTGCGTGAGCGGCGTATCGTCTAGGTCATTGCCCTAGCGGCCTATAGGACTTAGGAGAAATCTATTGCGGCGGTGGGACAGCCGAACGAATATACGTTCATTGTCGATAAATAGAACAACAACTCGTCTCAAATCAAATGAATGTGGATTCGGCCTCCACCACAGGTCTCGTGACGATTCCCTGAGTCCGACGGCTGCGCTAGATGGATCGTTATCGTTCCGCGTATCAACGCGTGCTAAGTGCCCAGACCCGTCAGTGCGACTCATCGATGGCTAGGCGGCGCTGGCAATGAAGCCGCGTTCCAACCAGTCTAACGATGCGACTGCGTTATGCCGTTCCTTTACAGATTCGTAGAGGTGTTGGTTTTCTTCGCTAAGGAGTGCGCGCCATTGTGCGTGCTTACCTTGATGAAAAAACGCCGCGTTGTCTCGCCAAGCGCTGAGATCAGTATCAGGTGCGGTCATGTCGGCGTTATTTTTCATCGACTCAAACGTTGCTGCATTAATCAGATCTGGCCATAGCGATTGCTCGATTTCGATCTCTAACAGTTTCGCGATTCTACGCATCTGTCCATCGAGATCGAATTTCAAATCGGCATAGTGCAGAAAATGAAGATTCGCTAATTCCCGAAACGCCCAAAACGATTTAGCATGTGAAAAGACTGACCAAAACGGAAATCCGTCGCCCTCCCAAGCGAACGCACCTGTTGAAATCCAAAGGCGAAAGCGTTCATTGAAATCTTCCGGCAAGGGCGGAGGTAGTTTGATCACTTCTCCTTGTTTTTCCAGCAGCGACATTAAATGCCCGACTCGTTGATTCTTACCGTGATTCCACATGGAGACAAAAACGTCGCGTGGGTCTCTACCGCAATACAAGTAGGTGGCTTGTTCGAAGTACGGCAAACCGTCGAGGGGCGTATGGGTTTTAATAATTCGGCGATGAGTCTGTGCTGCGTATCCGGCGAGTAATTCGTCAATTGGCGTCATTCTAAGATCTAACCAAGGCGAAATTTCTGCGAGTGGTTTTGGTAACTCAGGACATTTAAAAATGAGTAATGCGCAAATCATTTGCACCCAGGTGGTGCCGGATTTATAGGGCGTGCAAATAATGATGTCGCCGTCGCGGGCAACAAAATTACGCCAGCGGTGACTATCCATAAATAGATTTTGGTAGTGTCGCGAATTGTGTGGGTCAAGTGTCGTCATGATCGTTGAAGTCATTAGTTCGGATTTTCGGGTTAAGATAAACTATTCCTGAGCGCGTTATCGACTAAATTCGCTAGTACCGAACGGCGTACGAACGATGATGGTCTTTTTAGCTTTGTTCATTTTCGAGATCGGATCATTTGGGGAGAGTTCGCATGAGCCAGTACGATGCCGTCATTAAAAACGGCACCATCATTGACGGAACGGGATTGCCAAGAATTCGTGACGATATTGCCATTCGAAACGGTCGCGTAGCCAAAATTGGCCGGGTGGAGGCAAGCGAAGCGAAAGAAGTTATCGACGCTAAAGGACTGATCGTCGCTCCCGGCTTTGTCGACCTCCACACGCATTACGACGCGCAAATCCATTGGGATCCGTATTGCACGATTTCCGGTTGGCACGGTGTCACTTCCGTCGCGATTGGCAATTGTGGTTTTGGGTTCGCACCGGCGCGGCCAGATAAGCGCGAGCGTTTGCTAAAAATGATGACCCGTACTGAGCAAATTCCCTACGAGACCATGGTTGCTGGCATGGGGCTCGATTGGGATTGGGAAAGCATGCCCGAGTGGATGGATCACCTAGATCGGCAGCCGAAGGGTGTGAATCTCCTCAGCTATGTGCCGCTTAATCCATTGCTAGTGCATGTCATGGGATTAGAAGGCGCGAAAGAAGGGCGTCATGCCAGCGCTTCGGAGTTAAGCGAAATGACGCGACTGATTCATGAAGCCATGGATGCCGGCATGATGGGTTGGAGTTGTCAGCGATTCGGTAAGCATTCTATGCAGGCAGATTTCGACGGTACGCCCATGCCTACTGATGTCATGCCGGACGAAACCTTACTTGCCTTTGCTGAGGTACTCGGTGAGCGCGGCGAAGGCTTTATCGAAATACTCAATTCCACTAGCGGCACGCCGGGTTCGAGTAACCAAGGAAAAGATACGGCGTTCGTCGAAGAGTTAGCCCGGCGTTCCGGTCGCCCCGTGCTGTTCAATGCGATCATTGCATCGGATGAACCGGGACTTGAGCGGATGCATCAAAAATCTATCCGTTGGCTCGACCGTTGCTTTGAGCAGGGTTTACAAATATACGGCCAAGCCGTGACGGTCCGTGCGCCGTACCAATTTACCCTCGAACACTGGAACATGTATGACTCGAGCCCGGCCTGGAATCATGCAACGCAGGGCTCGATTGCAGAACGACTTGTTAAATTGGGCGATCCTGCAATTCGCAAACAGATGGTCGACGAGGAAGAAACTCTCGTTACGATGGGAGTCGGTGGGCCTATCGAAGGTCTGACCGTACAAGAGACACCCGGGCATCCGGAACTTGAAAAATACGTGGGTCGCACGCTCGGCGAAATCGCCGCCGCGGAGGGGAAACACCCGATCGATGTAATGCTCGATATCGGCGTCGCAGGTGAGTTAAAGGTTTTATACCGAACTAGCGAACTATCGAGTACGGATCCCAAAAAAGTCGGTGAGCTAGCGCGTAATCAGCACGTGATCCCGGGGGTGTCGGACGGCGGCGCACACACCAAGTTTTTCACCGGCGGTTCATTCACCACGGATCTCATCACCTGGCTTGCGAGAGACAACAAAGAGCTAACCTTAGAACAGGCTCACTATCGCTTGAGTTACTTGCCCGCACAGGCGGCTGGCTTTAACGACCGCGGATTTCTCAGAGTCGGTGCGCCGGCCGACATAATTGTTTATGACCTTGAGAAGCTGCGTCGTGTGCCGGAAATCGACTATGAAGTGGCGCGTGATTTTCCCGCCAACGAGTGGCGTCGAATTCAGCGCGCCGAAGGCTATCGTTGGATCATGGTGAACGGCGTTGTTACGTTCAAAGACGGCGTCTGCACGAACGCCACACCGGGAGAGTTATTACGTTTGAATCAATGGAAATCTGACGACGAGAATCGTCTTGCGAGCGCGGGATAAAAATATCTCAGTTGTCGCTGGTAGGAATATGAATCGTTTTTGTTGACTGAACCGGACTTGGTACCGTTGGTCCGAGCGGGGAATGTTTCGGACTCGTGCCGATTTAGGGCCGGCGCTGTGAATCAACTCCCGGGGTCTGAGCAGTATCAGATCCCGGGAGAAGCAATCTTCTCTTACGCTTGTGCGCTAGTCCCGATGCGGTTTAAGCGCAGCAGTTCGCCCGGTGTCGCGCCGGTGCAAACGCCATCTTTAAACGTCACTTTACCGTTGACCATTATCCAACGATAGCCTTCGGCGCGCTGAATTCGACGCCACTCGTTGGCCGGGAAATCATGCGCGATTTCGTAGTCAACTTCCGGCGTGCGTCGCAGGTTTT
>JBLFWZ010000257.1:0-6513 GCA_047611905.1 Gammaproteobacteria bacterium
GTACGACCTGAGCGATACGGAAATTAAACGACGGGTCCAAGAGGCCTGGGATCGTGGCGCCACCGAAGTGTGCATGCAGGGCGGCATCCACCCGCAGTACACCGGGCAAACCTATATTG
This sequence comes from Gammaproteobacteria bacterium, assembly GCA_047611905.1. GTDB lineage: Bacteria > Pseudomonadota > Gammaproteobacteria > UBA11873. The sequence continues at coordinate 120 of JBLFWZ010000257.1, forward strand.
ATATCGTCCATACCGTAAAAGCTGCCGTCCCCGATATGCACGTTCATGCGTTTTCTCCGCTCGAAGTGTGGCAAGGCGCGCAGACCGCCGGACTCTCGTTGGAAGAGTTTCTGACCAATCTCAAGGACGCCGGACTCGGCACCTTGCCAGGCACTGCGGCTGAAGTGTTGGACGACGAGGTCCGCAAAATATTGTGCCCGGACAAGATCAATACCGCGCAATGGCTAGAAGTGATGCGTGCCGCTCATAAGGTGGGTTTCAATACCACCGCGACGATTATGTACGGGCACGTCGATAGACCCCGAAATTGGGCACGTCATTTGCTCAATGTACGTAATTTACAGAAGGAAACGGGAGGTTTTACGGAATTTGTTCCGCTGCCTTTCGTGCATATGGAGGCGCCGCTTTACTTGAAGGGTAAGGCACGTAAGGGACCAACGTTCCGCGAAGCCATTTTGGTGCATGCCGTTGCTAGGCTCGTGTTGAACCCATATATCACCAATATCCAAGCGTCATGGGTGAAGATGGGACATGCCGGAGTCTCTGCTTGTCTGAATGCCGGTGTGAACGATCTGGGTGGAACATTAATGAACGAAAGCATCACGCGAGCTGCCGGATCGGAGCACGGACAAGAAACGTCTCCCGAGGCCATGATTGCCATGATTGAAGCGGCCGATCGCATTCCGGAGCAACGCTCGACGGCTTATGGCGAGGTTAGCCGTGAGCTACAACTTAAGAGTTTCGCGGCTCAGACATTGAGTGTTATTGAGAACACGCCTGCCGTTAAGTACGAACGTACCGGACGACGCGAATTGGTCCGTTCCAGTATCGAAGTTTAGCCGTTCGCTGGTCGGCGCCTTGAGATAGGCACTGTCATAATTGTCGGACGGTAGCGTTATTCCAGCCAGCCGATTTCGCGGGCGGTGACCTGCCCGACAACAGTCTGTTCTAATTTACTAGGCATCGTCGATGCATCTGCAGTGCGCGGGATACGTCCGGCCATCAACTCGGCTTGTTGCTGAGGATAACGTGGGGAACGGTCGGGATCTGCGAAGCCTTCCGGAAATTGTGCTTGATTCGGTTGCGGGTCGTATTTGTCGGACGCGCCAAGGGTATGGAGCATTTCATGGGCGATTACGACGTTATTGCGACCATCGTATTTTTCATTTCCGTAGGCCTTGACGACGCCAAGAAACCCCTGCTGCAAGCCTAATGAATGCGCCAATTTTTGGTGTTCGTCCGGATCGTAGTAGGCGACGAATATTCGAATATCCTTCGGCCCGTCGAAACTATCGTGGCGCCAAGCCCAAAAGCGCAAACGCAGGCTCCAGTAAGCGATGGCCAGCGGATTGCCTGATTGGGGTGGCGTGGGTGGTAGTGAATCGATTTGCGGCGCGAATTTAATGTCGATGGGTTTCGTTAGTTTGACCCCCCAAAGCCGTGCTTGGGCTTGCATGACGGACTCAATCGGGGCGAATTGTTCTTCGGTGAGAGTCGCAATGTAGGTGCTTATTGCTTCACTTTGCTCCCCATTGATTGGGTACACAGCGACCCACAACGGTTCAATCCATTCGGTATTCCGAGCACCGGTCGACCAGCTCGTGACAGCGACGATCAGGAGTATATAGAGCAGGACAGCAACGCGGAGTTTTCGAAACATCGGCTAGATAATGGCTATATTTTCTGCGTAACAATAAAATCAAGCCTGACAATAATGTCACCCGAGTTTTAAATGTAAGTCTCAAATCCTAGGTGATTGTCTCCGGCCTCCCGTCCAGACGCCTCGCCGAGCGTAGATAGGCACGCCAATCGGTCTTTTGGAAGCCAGCTGGTCTTGCCTGTCTTAGCCGTGGAAGCGGTACAACTAGCGGAAATCGAAATTGGAACTTAAACCGTGCCCGCGCGCGGAGTTCGAATTTTGTCGGCCACCATGGCCGTGCGCTTGACTAGAACGGTTGGAGGATCTCAGCCGCCCGTGGTTCGGTTGCACATGATGACGTCCTCGATTGACACCGGGACGAGATCTAGATTCTGGATAGTATCCGATATTGGTCCGCCCACGGTGTCGGTATGGAAAACCGTAGGCCGGATAGTATTGCTGCTCTGAGGTTTCCTGACGTGGCTGGTCGTCATAATTGAGTGCGGCGGCATGATCAGCACGGATCCGAGCCCGAGCTGAGCTCGTTTCTATATTTTTGTCGCGCTCGGCGCGCATCCGCTGCCATTGGTTCACGATAGAGTAATAGTCAGCGCTGTCGCCCTGTGCGCCCGAAAGCCCGTCATCGATAATTAATGTCGTGGCACCTTCTATGGCCGATGCCGGCGCCGAGTCGGAAAAATGGGTGACTCCATCGTCATCGACCCAGTGATGGACGGTCGCGGCCATTGCGGCAGCGACTATGTTGCAGAGCAACATAAAAATGACGAGTTTCTTCAGCAATGCCATAGTCTTTGAGACTATCAGATACTCATTAAGTTTTGCATCCGTGTGATAATCCCGTCCCTGAAAAACACCCAACCCTGCGTCATTGTCCGATTGGGACAATGCTAGGAGCCTGTCGGACTAAGGGCGTTGGACATTAGAAAAGCCGAATATGGCCGTTTTCAGTGCACTTTCTCGTTAAATAGAATGACTATTAGCCCAGTCGAAGTGCTTTGAAAATAACTCAAACCGGACGTACCTTGGTGACGAACGCCCAAGTCCGACAGGCGCCTGGCGGCGCTAGAACCGAGAAATATGATAAACATGAATAGCTCAACGATGGATGACTCCCTGAATGTGTTCGGCGAACCGTTAGAACCTTGCAGCGCTGATCCTGTGACCGGATTCTTCCGCGACGGATGTTGTAATACGAGCAAACAAGATTTCGGTTCGCACACTATTTGCGTCGAGCTAACTCGCGAGTTTCTGGAGTTTTCGCGGGAAAGTGGTAACGATCTTTCGTCGCCGCAACCTCAATTCGGTTTCCCAGGATTACAGCCCGGTGACCAATGGTGCTTGTGCGCCGCTCGTTGGCTGGAAGCCTTTGACGCGGACGCCGCGCCTCGAGTGCATCTCACGCGAACCCACCAGGCGGCGCTAGAGATCGTGCCGCTGGAAAAATTGCGGCGTTACGCGAAGGATCTCAATTAATTAGCTCGATAGCGCCGTCGATCATGTTTTCGATTCGTCGACCGGCATCACGAATTTTTCTAGGCTAAGGCGGTGTCGCAGACGCAAGACGTCAGATATCGCATTCCCGCTCGATGGTTTACGTGTTTGCTGGCGAGCATTTCCATCCCGCTCGTGCTGCTATTCGTCTATCCCGTTGCACCACAGAACGGCTGGTGGTGGGATATTTTGATGGCAGTCGGCGCACTGTCGGGTGGTTTGATATTTTCCGCGGGGCTGGTAGCGCCGCGAATTTGGGTCCACTACGGCGGCACGGCACGGGCCTTACGCATCGTGCTTTTTTTGCACCGCGATTTGTCGTATGTGGCTGTCGCCCTTTTAGTTATTCATGTCGTCGGTCTGCTTTTGGTAGATTGGACCTTGGTTGAATATTTAAAGTTATCGGCGCCGTTATCGATGCTCGCTGGCCTCGCCGCGGCGATTTTAGTTGCCGTTATTGTCCTTAGTTCGGTGTACCGAATAGAGCTTCGCACGCGATATCGCGGCTGGCGTAACTGGCATATCGGTTTCTCAATCGTCGCCGTCGTGCTTATGACATGGCACATTCTCGATGCCGGATATTTCGTCAATTCACCGATCAAAAAAATTGTACTCGTCGTGTTGAGTGCCGGTCCAAGTCTAGTCATCCTCGGTGCTTGGCGGTGGCATGAAATCACACGCTCTGCGGATTACAGTGCTACCAATAAGGACGGGGTATGGCCTCTGCAATTGCCGACGGATCGCAGATTCAGCAGGCGCATCGTGACGCTAGTTGTTATTTTGCTATTGTCATGCGTGTTGATTTTCGCCGTGCCAAAACCAGACTCTCGAGCAGAACGGCAAGCACCTACTTGTCTCGCCTTCGAATGCGAGTGAGCGTCATTGTTTTTATTCTCGGACTCGCTGGTGTCGGGTACGGTGCGCGAAACGCGATGATTCGCGCTGCGCCCTTGCTGCCTGTTGCGTTTGAGCATCTCGATCACACGAGCGAAAAATGTACGCTTTGCCACCACAACTATATTGACGAGACGGGTTACGATTCGTGCTATTCCTGTCATAAAACCGAAGCGGACATCGCGTTGCTTATCGAACCAATGTTCCATGATTTTTGTCGCGACTGTCATATAGAAAAAGCTCAACTGGGAGAAGCATCCGGACCTTTCCGGATCTGTACAGAGTGTCATAATACGGCTGGACGCATGTCGCAGAACCTGGCTGCGCGAGCTAGCGCAGAAGTGCCGTAACCGACCTGCAATAACAACTAAGGCACAATTTAGGAATCCAAACATGACGACATTTGTGATTGTTCACGGCGGCTGGCATACGGGCGATTTAATGCAGGACACGGCGCGCGTGATCCGTGACTCTGGGAATGACGTGCACCTACCAACGCTCGCCGGAAATGCACCAGGTGACAGCAAACAGACCGGCCTGGAGGAGGCGATAGGATCCGTGCTGGATTGTATCGAGATACACAATCTTGAAGATTTCGTGTTGGTTGGGCATAGTTATGCGGGCATGATTATTACTGCGATCGCGGACCGTATTCCGAGCAAGGTGCGACGCTTAGTGTATTGGAACGCGTTTGTACCGAACGACGGCGAGTCGCTCAACGACATGGTTCCACCGCACTATGTCGAACTGTTTAACGAATTAGAAAAGCCGGACGGCTCCGTGAGCTTGCCGTTTGCGATTTGGCGCGAGGCGTTCATAAACGACGCATCGGTCGAGCTTGCGCAAAGCGCGTTTGATCAACTAAATCCCCATCCGTACAAGACGTTTGTTGACAAGCTTAAGTTAAAGACTAATCCGGCCGGCATGACCGTTCCGAAATCTTATTTGAATGCAACGGAAGATACGGCTTTGCCGCAGAGTCTTGGATGGCACCCGCGTCTGTCGGAGAAACTCGGCGTATTCCGCTTGGTGCAAATGCCTGGCAGCCACGAAATCTGTTTTACAAATCCAAGCTTGCTGGGCGAAAAAATCATGGAAGCCGGGCGCGATTAGCACCGAATCAGAATCTCTAGTCGCCGATAAATGTGGGTTCTGCCTGCGCCAAGTAAGCCCTTATCGCTTCGGCACTGTCCGCGGAATCCCGCGTCTGCAAGTTTTGATCAGCGTCCATGTCCATGATGCTTTGATCAAGGGCGCTTGAAATTTTGTTGATGCTACGCTTAACCATTTGCGCTGCTACGGGCGGCTTTGCCGCGTAAAAAGAGGCAAATTCGTGCGCCCGTGAAAGTAGCTGCTTGTCTGGAACGAGGTCGTCGAGGGCCCCCCATTCGAGTAGGGTTGTGCCACCGATAGGCTCGCAGCCAATCACTAATCTTTTCGCGCGTGCGGCGCCCACTAAATGGACGCACAACGGCAAACTTTGCCAACTGAGATTGATCCCGAGATCGACTTCTGGATAGCGCATAACGCAATTTGCCGCTGCGATGCGGAAATCCAACGCCGTCGCAATACACGCTCCGCCGCCCATCGCGGCGCCATTCCAAGCTGCAACGGTGATCTGATCGATGTTGTACAAAGCCATAATTGCTCGAGCGCCCATTCGGTTGCGTCGCCGCCGGAGTACGAGCGGACCACCGTATTGCGTATTCGAATCTGTCAGATCATAACCAGAGCTAAAGTGTTTGCCGGCACCCGTAAAAATCACCACGCGCGTTTCAATGTCATCGCGGAAACTCAACGCTACATGTTCTATTTCTTCGAGTATTGAGTAATTCAGCGCATTCGCCTTTGCTGGCCGATTGAACGTTACCGTTGCGACGGGCCCGGCGCGGCTGACTAATAAATGTTGGTAATCCATATTCGATATCTGTAGCGCTTGGGTAGGGTTTCGAGCGAAGTATATTCCATCGGCACAAGGCGTCCTGCATCATCGCGCCTTGTGGTGCAATGTTGACATGCACAGGCGCTCTCCGTAGCCTGCAGTGCTCAAATAAAACATGCGGAGAAAGCGATGGAACTGGGTTATTTCATGATGCCGCTGCATCACGCGGACCGGGAGTACCACGAGACCTTACAGGAAGACATGGAGGCGGTTATCTATGCCGATGAGTTAGGTTATACGGAAGCCTGGGTAGGCGAACATTACTCTTCCGCTGTCGAGCAGATTACATCGCCGTTAATGTTTCATGCCAATCTGATTAGCCGCACAAAACAAATCAAGCTAGCGACCGGCGTTATGTGTCTGCCGCAATATCATCCCGCAGTCACAGCCGGGCAAGCGGCAATGTT
>JBLFWZ010000258.1:0-6441 GCA_047611905.1 Gammaproteobacteria bacterium
GCAGCAGCAGCGACGGAAGCCTTGCCGAAGAATGTCCCGCCGAACGCCGGCCGTTCGAAAGCAAGTGCGGGTTCGAGAGCGAGTGAGGCATTGGTTCGTTCCTTCTCAGACAAACTATCCAACGCCCCCAGACCGAAATTCATGTTATCTCCACGCTGCAGCCCGAAACGCATTTCCAGCATTGGGGTCAGCGACCACTCATCCACCTGCACTGTGTCGAACGCCTTCGCGGCGAAAGCGAAACAGGTCGTGTAGAGCAGAGAGAAAAAGAGACTACTAGCTTTCAAGGATTGCAATTGGGATCCGATATGGAAGATTCGAGGTTGCCAAGGGTCGAGCGCAATGTGCAGCGAATACTTAGACCCGCCGGAAAGGATGCCGTGCCGTCAGTATCCATGCACGTCGTTGAACGCTACAAAATAACGCCGACGGTCCTATACTTCTGGCTGCGTCGTAAATTTTTCGAGTTTGGGATTCATATGGTCCCACGGTTGCGCACTGCTCGTCCACCAATCGCCGGAAGGTGAGTAGCGACTCGGATCATCCAAACTGCCGACGTTAACTGTGACGATGTCGGGAATAGCCACTTCCTTAACAAACAGTGGCGAACCGCAATCGCCGCAAAACGCCCGGGTCACCGTGTTCCCGCTGTGGGCTTTTTTCTCATAGAAATTCGGGCTGCCACAGAGCAGTTTCCACCCGGAGATCGGCACGATGATGTCAGCCGAATAGGCGCTGCCCGAAGCCTGTTGGCAATCGCGGCAATGGCAATTAACAGACATAACCGGCTCTGCCGAACATTCGTACTTCACCAATCCGCAAGCGCAGCCACCGCAATAAGACATAAGCATACAGGCTCCATTAGTTCCAGGAAGCATACCATGATGTGTTGATCAACAGGTTCGACCAGCCGCCTAACAAATGCATGGACAACACATTTCACAACCAATTTCGGGGACAGTATATTTAATTACTGCTGGCACCTTTCAGGACCCTTAATTTCTCCTCGCACGGCAGACAACGAACTCCGCCCGCACAGGTTCTCGCAGTTAAATATACTGTCCCCGATAAATTCAAACGATTAATGATCTTCACAACTACTCAAATCGATTTTTGTCCATGGCGTCCACGCCTCCGAATAAGCTCGACGCCGAGTGTGCCAGCTTTATTACTCAAGAAGAAAATCGAAAGAAAGAAAGATCGTTGCAGCGCCAAGGTGCAAATTCTAAGGGCCAAGAATTAGCGGATATAGCGAGGGGGCCAAGCGCTTGCTCAATTCTACAAGCAATCCATAGGTTCGATGCTGCTATGAGGTTGATAACCGTCGCACTACAAGTCAAAAATAACGGTGTCGGCGAAGACGATATTGACCGTTATCTCGCTAGTTGTGCGGAGTACCTAAAGGATCCTTTTACGGGTAGACCATTCGTTTGGGATAAGGATGGCAATACATTATCGTTCCCAACAGGAGCAGATCACATCTGGCCCTCCGGCATCAAAATCACCTTGTAGGAACTGGCTGCTTGTGGCCGATTTCTGGCGGTCGAGACCACCAAACAAACGTCGGCTATCTGGAATACTTAATGTAATATCGAGAAAATATTAGGAGCCGACGTTCCAAAAGGGGCGTCGCCACCGTCGTTTTGTGCCCTAAGGTGATGTTCGTATCGGGAATCGAGAGTCTTGGTAGGGTCCAGTAAGCGACCGACGAATTGGGCGGCGGGAACGGGGAAAGCTAGCCATCTGTTAAGTATTCCGTATCAACTTGAGAAACTAGTGAAATGATTTTCGAATACTCCACAGATCAGATCATCGCCATTTTCACAATCTTCTTCTTATCGGCGACAGCGAAAGGGGTAACGGGATTCGGATTTTCGACCATGTGCCTGCCGTTCTTAGCGGTGACGGTCGGGTTAAAGGAAGCGTTGCCGTTAATGGTTATCCCCTCAGTCAGCACAAATTTAGTAATGATGCATAGGGCGGGTCGGTTTGGCGAAACCCTCATACGGTTTTGGCCGATGCTCGCCGCCACGGTGCCGGGACTGGCAGTCGGCCTCTGGCTGCTTTCATTAGTAGACGGGCTGCTCGCCGGAGCCGTACTGGGCGGAGTACTATTTGCCTGGTCTCTGTTCTCCTACGCCAACCCAAGACTGCTCCTACCCGCGGCATGGGAGCGTCCGCTCGGCCCGGTGAGTGGATTTCTCAACGGCACCGTCAATGGCGTCACCGGAAGCCAAGTCATGCCCACTGTGCCCTATCTGATGGCGTTGCAGCTCGACCGGAACATCTTTATTCAGGCAATCAACTGTTCCTTCACGTTGTCCAGTCTGATTATGGCCGTAGGGCTGAACTGCATGGGGCTGTTCACGAGGGACGCCATGATCGTGTCCGTCGTCGGCACCGTACTTGCGTTTACCGGAGTACGTCTCGGCGAACGTATCCAACATTTTCTCTCGCCGGACGTGTTCCGCCACGCTTTGTTAGCCATGCTGGTGTTTATGGGCGTTAGTTTAATGGTCCGTGCCTTTTGAACAACTACGCGCGTTCCAATAATGTCCCGAGACGAAGAAGCGATTCGACTATGCACGTGATCGCGTCTTCGGCTTGGGTAATTTCCGTTATTGGCCGAAAATACTATGTCGGTTAAATTGCTCTGAGCGTCAGCTATGAGGTGCACGGCACCGTATCGATGCGAAATAACCGTAGCGACCCAACTACTTGATTGAAAGAGCTTCGCGGCATAAGGTCAAATCACTAAAAATAGAATCGACTGTCGCGGATATTACGTCGCGTTGGCGTTGATACATCTGTTCGGCGGCAGGTCCGGTTTAGCGTGTCCGACCGTGCTGAATTAATTTGAATCTGAGATTCAAACGTTTCCGCAACCAACCAGATGGGATATCGATATGAGCAACACGATAAAGAAACAATCAATAAGCTATAAAGCAGCAACGAAGATGGTGGCGGCAGCAATAGCGAAAGCGGAGGAACTCGGCTGTAGACAGAACGCAGCGGTAGTTGACATTGGCGGTCGGCTGGTCGCATTCGGAAGTATGGATGGGGCCCTCATTCTAGGTATCGAAGGCAGCCAGCGAAAAGCATTTACCTCGTTGTTTGGCGTTGGTACCGAAGATCTATACGGTGCTATTAAGGACGACCCCAGCCTAGTGCACGGTCTTTCGCACTTTACCAACGCGACATTCGTCGGTGGCGGCCTGCCGATCATCATCGATGGCGAAGTTGTTGGCGGAATAGGCGTTGGCGGTGGCACAGTTGAGGAAGACGTAGCCTGTTCCCAAGCAGGTATCGATGCGCTCGCATAGAATAATAATGCTTTCGGGTCCTTTAGGTTCTATCTCAGCTAACCAAGGTATGAACTTGCCCTGTTACAGCGTACTTTTCCGATGAACCCAATTTAATGCCGCAGCTACGGCCGAAGGTGGCCGATTTTACTCAGTCGCTTGTTTCGCCCTGAACGTCAGCGCAAACTTAATTCCGGACGGTCGCGTGACGCCAGTGAACGCGTAAAGACGACCCACAACAGCCGATTAGCGATAGCTAATATAAGCGCGCGGGCGTGGTTTATCGGGTCGTGAGGGAGTGAATTGCTGCACTGCAATGATTCTGCATATCACGGCAAGCACGTATTTGTCGTTTGCTTGTGGAAGTAGAATCCACCTAATCAACTTTAGCCGTAGCAAGTAATACTGGTCGTAGATTATGAGCAATTTGCCGAGATACATGGCTATATCGTTATTGCGCGTTGAAAAGCCATTGAGCATCGAGGGCTTTGTTGGCCGTGAACTCGCTACAAAAGTTCGCTACTCGACTCGCCGCGCGGATAGCTTTCGCATCGATGGAAGCATTGCTGCTGACGCCGACGTCTTTGCCCATATTGCTCTATGTGAAGATAGGTCGAACTGCGAAGATGTAGTCGAAGAACTAATTAGTGAAGCCAAACAAGTGACAGGCTTAGCTGAGTCGATCCAATTGTGTCTTCGGCCATACATGCACCGGGGCAGCATCAATTGGTTAGATCCGATAAATGCTGGCCCAATATTTGAACCGCATACGAAGCCAGCTGAAATCAGCCCGGTTGTGGTCCTGACGAGTGGGGGATTCAGCGCACCCGAATCGCAGATGGACCGTGTTGGCCGAACGGTCTCGCATACTGTGACGGTGGCCGAAGACGTGCTAAAGGCGGATGGTTTGAATTTTCGTCGGGTATTTTCATTATGTGAGGAGCTGGGGGACCCAATAACGTTTACGGTTTGGGATTCTGAAGAAAATATCGCGAAATTCGCTTATCAATCTGGCCAACATTTGAATCGGGTGAAACCACAGCTCGATTCGGAGTTTCATTTCGACCGGACATCATTCACGCGGTTCTCGATAGAGCGTGCAGAAGGAGAATGGGAAGGCGTGCGACTGTAATTCACTCCGAAGGGGAAGCGCAGCCGAAGCTTCCCGATTGCCACCATAGTGATATGGATTCTGACTGGAATTCGACCGGCTGCTTGTGGCCGTTAGTCCTCGGTCACCTAGATAAATCTGAGCGTCCGAGCGATCTGCGTAACAGACGCTCGCATGAAGAGAACGTCAGGCAATTAACGACCCAACCCGGTCGGCGGAAAATTTGACTGGTATGCGGCTTGGTGAATTTCGACGGGTGGGTAAGGATCGTTAGGCACCTCATTGCAACTGGGTCACATCGTATTAGATTGCGGTTGTAGTCCCCTCGACCGCGGCGGTTCGGCAAGTCGTACTTTCGGTACCTATGCACCTAGGTGGGACACTAATATTTTGCCTCCGATAGCAATCAAAACGAGGCCTGCTCCCACTTCCGCATATTCACCCACGTGCGCGCCAAGGCGATTTCCGAGATAGATACCGCCAAAAGACGTCAGAAAAGTGACGGTGCCGATCATAAGGAGGGCCGCCAGCACCGATATATTCAAGAAACCGAAGCCGAAACCGACTACGAACGCGTCGATACTTGTTGCTATCGCTGTCAGAATAAGCGCTGGCAATGTAAACGCATTGTCGCCACGCCCAGCTTTACTTGGTCGGAGCCCGTCAAAGATCATTTTTCCACCCACAGCACAAAGGATGCCGAACGCGAGCCAGTGGTCAATGAATTGGATCGTTGGTTGGAGTTCTACTCCCATCTGCCAACCCGCCATTGGCATTACGGCCTGAAAACCAGCAAAAAGAACACTGACGAGAAGTGCTTGCCTGATCGTTGGACGGTAATGTGCTCCCTTTGCTACCGAGGCCGCGAACGAATCTGCCGCGAGCGCAAGCGCGAGCAGAAAAATGCTGAACAAACTCATTGATTGGCCTTATAAATTGGGGAAGAACCCAACGTGCGTGAGTCTATACCAAAAATTTAAGGGTCAGTGCGGAAACCAATTAAGACCGCTGGGAGTTCAGGGTGATTCATCGCGCTCATTATGGTGGAACGTCCGCAGTTAGGCGCGATCACGCTAATTCGAATATGGCTGAAGATCCGGGACTCAAGAAATTTATGAATGACGGAAGTTGGCCGAATTGCGTCATATCCTCCGTCAAACTTCTTCCTGTTGAGTGTCTGCTATGGCGGTGATCGCCTGTTGAAGCAACATCGTCGTCTGTAGAATCAGATTCTGAATTTCGCGTATAAACCGCCATTTAGTGGCTTCTCATGCAGAATCTTCGACGCGTAAGATACTGAACGTTAAGGATCACGGCCCATGCGTCTAGCGAAGAATGGGATCGGAATAGAAAAACCGACCCCATCAGAACCACCGAACGTCCCGCTAGGATCGCTGCAGACCACGATCGCCCAGCCCTCGAGAACGCCATTCGCGCTTCAGCAAGTAGACGAGCGGGCCTATAGCGCCCAAGAATAAAGTGAGCGTGACGTATGGCCACGCATTAACTCCTCGTTCTCCGGCATCCGCCACCATCCAAATTACCGCCAAACTACACGCAATCACCAGATCGGCGAGTACCTGAATGCCGCCCAATGGTCAAAGTGCGACGCAATCACGCCGATATAGCCAACTTCCATAATGGCGTAGCCGGTTAGCGCGACAAAACCGAACAAAACCACACTGATTAAGACTGTTTTCCAATTCATGCTTGTTCTCCTTAAGCTAATTTGACGATGACAGTCTCGGAGAGGCGATGTTGGCCCGCAATTACCTGCGAGGTAATTGTCGAGAGTCGCAATCGGTTTAAGGTATACATCTGCTCTGTCTACACAAGGAGAATTGGCAATGGATGAGCTACATGCGCAGGCTAGCGCATCGTTCGGCGGACTGTTGAAATCTTGGCGCACGACACGCAAGGTAAGTCAGCTCGATTTGTCGCTAATTTCTGAAGTATCGCAGCGTCACGTCAGTTTCTTGGAATCAGGCCGCGCGCGGCCGAGTCAACAGATGGTCGTACAGCTATCTG
>JBLFWZ010000259.1:0-6393 GCA_047611905.1 Gammaproteobacteria bacterium
GTCAGATCTGTAAACGCGCGCGGGAGGCTCACTGTGCTGCTCATCGGTCGCCCTCCAGCCAGCGTTCAACAACCTTGTAGCGATGCCGTAAAACAACTTCTTGTTGACTGAGCGGCATGCTAGTCACGATCCCCGCGTTCAGATTTTGCTGCGTCGCTTCAGTGGTATTGACGTCTTCGCGTAACGTATCGCGCAGCAACACGCGAAAATAATTTTGCGCGACCGCTTCGCTCCAATTTTTCGGTGTCGTTTGATAAATCACCACATCCCAAGCTGTGCGGTCGGCGGCGATCGGCCAAAAATTGTAGCTGTAAGCGAAATCGGCGCCGATATGAATCGCAAAGTTTGGAAAGACGTTAACGATGTCGAAATTCCAACTAGGGTGCCGTTCGGGGTTGATGCCCTTCGGCAAGTGATCGAACTCGCCGCCGAGTCCCTTCGCGTAACTACCGCCGCCGAATTTGCCGACGAACAATTCTGTCGGCGTCGGCTTGTGATTCGGATTGCCACCAAGTACGGAGACGATACTGTGGTGACGATAAAGGCGGATACCTGCAAGATGACAATGCGGATTGGCCGGACTGATAAACGAGCCTGCAACGCTGCGTCTATGGATCATGCCGACATGGTAGGCTTCGCAAAACGCATCAGAGAAGACCTTCCAGTTCACCGCGACTTCGGCCTGAAATCGCGCCGTTGGCGTTAGGTTTGTCAACGGGCCACCGGCGATGTTGGTATCTACTTCGCCCAGCCATTCGCGAAGCGACTGTTCGGGTTCGTGCGACGGATGCACAAAGATCAAGTTCTCCCAGGTATCCAGTGCAAGCGGTCGCAAACCATAGTCGCGTTTATCAAAATCGATAAACTGCACTTCGTCTGGTACGTGTTGTAGCGAACCATCCAGGTCGTAGCGCCAACCATGAAATCCACACGTGAATCCGCTGCAATTGCCCTGCGTAGAATCTCGCACGACTTTGTTGTTGCGGTGGGTACACACGTTGTAATAGGCGCCAAGCCGGCCTTCGCGATTGCGCACTAAAAGGACCTCGACACCTAAGGTAGGCACCGGTTTGACGACATAATCACCGGGGTTTGGCACCTCGGACTCATGGCCCAGATTCATCCAGACTTTTCGAAATAGCTGCTCACGTTCGACGACGAAATACTCGGGAGATACGCACGGTTCGACGGGCACTGGCGCAAAGCCAAGGTCGGCGCCGGTCAGGCCTGTTTCTGCTTGTGCACCCATACGACTGCCTCCTGTTTGTGAATGTAGAACCGAGAACGCGCTTGCAGAGTATAGGACGAACCAGCGGAGCATGGATCCGGACTTGTCTGTCAGACCGGAAAGCAGCAATGGATCCCGGAAATCGGACGCAGACTTACTGCGCATCTTGCGTTGGAGAAGGCGGGGCAGTGACTTGGGATGTCCGGTGAAACCTCGCCGTCCGTGAACGAATTTGCTCTCTACCATCGCGACGCTGCCAAACGGGATTAGCGATAGACTCGCCAAATTTCAACCTGGCTACAACCGGTCGTCAAAAACCCGGATTCCAATTTGGGCTGTCTAATTATTTGTTGGATACCGATTTCGATATTCGAAACAACCTTCCGCCATTCATCGTTAACTCCAACGAAACGCGTTCTCGATATCTTCGAGCGCAGCGTCGGTAATGCACGGTGAGAAGCACATTCGACAACCCGTGGAAAGCAAGGCATCGAAGAAGCCCGTTATGTTCTGCCTTTTGGACATTCTGTTTTGCTAAAGGCGCAGAGATCCAGATTAAAAGCGACGGGCGGATGGTTGCCTTGTGTATCGGGTTATCCGCGGCGATGACGACCTCGCTTCCGGCGGTCTGAACGATGAGTTATCCAAACGAGTCAACGTTAACATGCACAATTTCCTGAGCGCTTTCGGAAAGCGATCAGCCTAAAAAAGCTTCGCGTTTTGCTTACACGAGCCCGCTAAACGTCCGTGGATCGTGTCCGCATAGTGCCTTACCGTAAACCTCCGAAGTCGTGGCCGGACTCAGTGCCAAATGCAGGCTCGCGGTTGAAAAATCACGCCACACGCGTGCGAACTTGCTGCCAGTCGCCATATCGGAACTCCCGTTAAGTTCCTGGCAGATGTTCATCGCCTCGCGTAACAATCGCGTGCCGTGACCGACGTCGTGTCGCATGCGAGCGCGCTCCACCATCGAAAGCTCGCTGCCTGATTCCGCAGCCTCGTCCAGATCGCGTGCGCCCCGGTAAATATGTAATTCTGCCGAGTCGATTTTTGTCGCTGCATCGGCGACGGCCAATTGAGTCGACACTAACGCGGACTGATCGGTCGCGAACGTATAGGCGACGGGTCGTTGCACGATATGCTCCAAGGTATGCGCTAGAGCCGATTTCGCCATGCCGATTAACGGACCCACTATGCAAGCACTCGCCAATCCCGCAAGCGGCGTTCGATACAACGCCTCGTCCTGATATTCAGTTGGCACATGGCCAGCGATTGCTCCGTCCGTGCAGAAAAATGGCAGGATTCGATGGTGCGGCACAAAGAGGTCCGTACAGACCAAGGTATTGCTTGATGTCCCGCGCATGCCGATCATGTCCCAGGTGTAATCGACGGTTAGCTCGCGCATCGGTAGCAATAATAGTGCCGTTCCCTCGGCCCCACCTGGTCGCGGCGCGCCGACCGTTGCCCATGTCGCCGTCTCGCTACCGGACGCATAAGGCCAACGCCCGTCAACCCTGATTCCACCATCAACTTCTCGAATTTTCGCCATCGGCGCCAGCACCCCACAAACGCGCGCATCCTTATCGGTGCCGAATACCTCTGCTTGCGCTTCGCCGGAATATAGCGAGGCGAAGTAACAGCACGCACCGTACAAAGCCGTGACCCAAGCGGCTGACGCGCAGTACGTTGCTAGCACGGCCGTTACCTCTATCTGCGTTGCAACGTCTACCTCATGACCATCGTAACGTCGCGGTTGCCAGAGACGAAATAATTGGCTGTCAATCAATTTTTCCGTAACCGCCTCGGCTAAACGTAAGTCGCGGTCGCCCACATCGGTGTGTTCCGATAAAAACGGTCCAATCGCGTGAGCTTCATCGATTAAGGTTTTGCGCAATTCCCGAACGCGCTGCGTGCGCGGCGTCTCAGAAGCGTTCGCCGTCTCGCTGATTACCTTTGTCATTGTCATCGCAATCGCCCCGTTATTCAGCTGAATTAACTTCCATTGTAGCCAACCGCGCGATGTTTGCTATTTCCCGTGGCGAAAGAACCAAGACCGCACACGCACCGCAAGTTTCGCACTGCCGATCAATGCTTAGCAGTTTGTCACACCGTGAAACCCCATATTCACCGCCGATATCCGTTTGAAATCAACGGACGAACCGATGCGGGGGCTTTGTCGTCACATCAATCGACGAGATTCCCACTATTTAAGGTTAGCGTTGACAGGGCGAATTGGATGCGTGGTTTACGGGCGCGTATCATGCACAGTCACCTAGCAATGCTTCGAAGAACATTACCCTGCAAGACCCGCTTGCGAGAAAAGGGGGGAAACGGGTCGGCGCCCTTTAACTGCGATAGTCCGGCATCTTCAAAAATATAGCGGGTACTGCCTCATTTTTGGAAAACAGGACGAACGTCGTCTTTCACAGTCGAAGATAGGTCACCTTAGAATCGAGTCTGTCTGACCATCACAAAACGGAAATCAACCATGAACAAAGTATTACTCGAAAAGCGCGGACAAGTGGCTTATGTGACGATCAATCGACCCGAATGCTTAAACGCGTGCGACGGCGAAACTTACGCGGCCCTCGCCGAGACGTGGTCAATGGTGCGCGACGATGGCGAGTTCCGAGTTGGGATACTCACGGGTACCGGTGAGCGCGCATTTTGCGCCGGCAGCGATATTCGGGCGGAATCATTTAGTCAAAAAGATCAGGTCCCGGGCAATGGATTATTCACGGCCATGAACTCCATGACAAAACCGATCATTGCGGCGATCAACGGGCACTGCAATGGTGGCGGTCTGGAGCAAGCCCTCGCCTGCGATATTCGCGTCGCGGCAGAGCATGCGCAATTCGGCCTCGGCGAAGTATTGCTCGGATTGCTCCCAGGCGGCGGTGGTACACAGCGCTTACCTAGACTGATTCCACTCGGGCGCGCGCTCGAGATGCTCTATACCGGCGCGCGCCTCGACGCCGACGAAGCGCTACGCCTGGGACTCGTCGATCACGTCGTCCCGGCAGCGCAATTAATGGAAAAGTGTGAATCAATTGCTGCCGGGATCTGTCGCGGCGCGCCGCTCGCGGTTGAAAAAATACGCGCAGCAGCGCTGCAAGGGCTCGACCTATCGCTAGCCGACGGGCTAGCACTCGAGCGTGAGTTATTTGATTTTCTACGCGACACATCCGACTCTATAGAAGGTGCGCAAGCGTTCGCGGAGAAGCGTCCGCCACGGTGGCACGGTAACTGAGAAGGCTTGAACCTCCGAGGTAAGAAGGATTCAGTGCGCCTTCACAATTGCTCTTTCACAACTCCGGGTAGTTTTCGAACCGGTCGATATTACGTAAGAACGCACTGGCCTCTTTTAACAGGCCTCTAGTCGGCTTTGAATCAACCGCAAATTGAAAATCGCATGATCGAAAAATTCTTGACCACAGTGTTTCCCTACTCCGAAAAGAAGTTGGCCAAAGAACTTCTCGCGATACTGCCAGAAGCGTACCCGGAGACAACGTTTACCTACCTCGCTGAGCATCGCGAAATTCGCAGCCACGATGACAGTGCTGTCTTGTTCTTGGGCAACTTATTCAATCGCGTAAAACACATGTCGCGTAAGGGACGGGCTCAGGAACTGATCGCGTTTGTCACTACGGTGCTCGAATCAAAGGATCCTGAGCGCTTCATCGAACGCTTAATGCCGCGCGCAAGAACAAGTTTTGAAATATGGTTACGCAAACAGTATGCCGGTCGGCTAGATAATAAGGACCGCATCGAGGATCTCGTGAATTATCCGGTGAGTGCTTTTCTCGTGCTGGAGCTCGTGATCGATGGCGCGACCACAGTGAGATCCGTGTCCACTAAGGATTTAGCGGAAAACGAGTTAACCAAAGAACAAGCCCTCAAAATTGCCAACGCGAACCTACATAGAAATAGCGACTCCAACGGCTGGCAAGAAATAAACCCTGGCATATGGCGCTCGATGTTCGAGGACGACTACGATTTCGCTAGGGTTTTTGTCGGCAGCGAACTCGGCCCGCCAATAGACCCGGTAATTATCTACGCGCCGTCGCAATCGGCCGTCGGCGCCGCCGCTCCTGATGACCTCGATGCCTTAGCAACGATGATCGAACTCGCGGGAGTTGAGGCACAAGAACATCGACCCTTGTCGGAATATCTGTGGCGTTACGCTGATGGAAACATCGAACGCTGGGATCCTCGTAAAGATGAACCTGGGTATTCGATCGCCAATCGGCAATCGATTCGAGAGACCATCAAGCAGTACGAAGAACAAGCCGACCTGCTCAACAGGCAGTTGGAAAGTCGCGAAGAAGACAGTTTCGTCGCTCAATATATCGCGACACAAAACGCGAACGGCGAAATTTCCAGTTACTGCACGTACACGTTATGCCTACCGAGCTACCTGCCGCAAACAGATTTAATCATGTTGTTCGATCCGGAGGTGGGAAAAGAAGGAGAACTTTTGGGACAAGTGTCTTGGCACGAGTTCAGTGACGCGGTCGGCTCCGCGCTCAAAGTTGTTGAAGGCTTTGTACCACCAAGATACCGGTTACTAGGAGACATTAGCGCCGCCGCGCGTAACGATCTCATGGCGGATGTTCGGCCACGTTAGAGCACGATCCGTTGCTGCGAGCTTTAGCATCCGCACAAAATTACTCGATGAGAAAGGACACCAAAATGCCAACCGAAGATCCGCACTTCGACCCGACGACGCATCGTTTGGCCGAGAATCGCTGGTTCGAAGATTTCGCCATTGGCGAATCGTTTCCTGTACCGTCACGCACCATGACCGATGCGTTGTTTGCGGCGTTTCAATTAGCCTCCGGCGACAATCATCCGATCCACTACGATAGGGAGTATTGCCAACGTCGCGGTTATCCGGGCTTACTCGCGCATGGCATGCAAGTATTTATCCAGACTGCGGCCGGTGCCGGGCTGTTTCCGCATTTTGTCGACGATAGTCTCGTCGCATTTACCGAAGCGTCTTGCCGATTTCTGTTACCCGTTTATGTCGGTGATACGGTATATCCCAATCTAGAAGTCGTTGAGCTTACGCCACAAAATTCAACCGGCGTTCTGGTTATGCGAGCAACGGTGCATAACCAGAAAAGCCAGTTGGTGATGGACGAACAGCACAAGTACGTGATTAA
>JBLFWZ010000260.1:0-6388 GCA_047611905.1 Gammaproteobacteria bacterium
CCCCAGTAAATCGCGCTGCACAGGCGCGAGCCCAGGCATAGATTGAGCGCGGTACAAAAGCCGAGCGACCAATTCTCAGCTGGGCCGATGTCGGTGCCTGTCCAATCGAATGACCGAATGCGGTCGGCCATTTCGGAAGAACCCGGCAATGTAGCGGTCGCAAGCATCAAGAATTTCGCAATGGATTCACGATTGACCCGTTAGAGTGAACAGACCGCAGCCTCACTTTGACCCGGGGGGATAAAGTATCGGCGACGTATAATTACGAGGCGACGGGAATTGGATATACCGGCACTGCGTCCTAAGCTACTCTGATCGACATTCAGCAACAATCAGGAGTTCCGTTAGGGGATAATACGAGCGCGCGTCTAAATTTGTGATCTCGATAATTCGCTGGAACCGTGCATAAATCGTGTTTGGGTGCACAGCGAGAATTTCGGCGGCCTTTAGTACATTCATATTTGCCTCGGCATACGCTTGAATTGTCTTAACAAGTGCGCCATTTTGCTTATCGTCCGAACGGAAAAACTCTTTGCTCCAGACCGGCAGCACGCGCGTCAGTTCTTCTCCGGCGAAGTGCAACATCAAACGACGTACTGAAATACTGGAATATTGGATCACCCGATTTGTTACGTCAGCTAGGTCCAACGCCGTTTGCGCTTGGCGGTACGCGTTCGGGATCTGCGACGTTGAAGGAACATCATCGCTCACTCCAATCAGTACCGCATTGCCAACTAGTAATAATTCCGTAGCTAGCTGATTCGCTAATTTGGCATTCGGCGCGGTCCATCCGGACGAACGCCTCGTGTGAGAAAATATCATCACAACATGGTTGTCACGCAAGTCGATGACTCGACGCGCACTGCTGTTTTGCAGCGTCTCGCCGATCGATTCGGCAACTCTGCGCGCACGCGCTGGATTAAACATCTCGCCCGGGTCGACCGTTCGCCCTAAGGCAACGCAGTGCGATTGTCGACGTTCGAGATAGCCGGCGTTGCGCAGTATCTTCGCCACCCTGCCATCCGATTCGTCGAATCCTTCCAGCAAGATGTTTAGCAATTCGGAGCGTTGATCTCCATCCACCTCGGCCAGAAACCGCGTCTGCGCAACGTAGGCCTTCGCGGCTACAGTTGAAATGACATCCGTGTACTCAATCGTGAAATCGGCGACTGCTGTCACCAGCTGCTCTCGATCGTCACCGTCAGGTGCGACCGCCAAGATGGCGTCGCGAAGCCAACGCAAAAATACCTTGTGACCACAACGATACGCATGCAGTGTAGCCTCTAGTGGGAATCGATGTTCGGCACGCCGGCGCACGTGTTCACGTATAAATTCGAAGTCGCCGAGCTTACCCACCATCAGTAAGCGCAATATTTCATCGGTGTGCTGCGGACCATGACGAGCGAGGTCTGGTAGTACGTCCGGATTGTGGGACTGCGAAAATGCGGGGATCTCAGCGAGCACCACAGACTGCAATTCTGCGTTTATTTCGTCGGCTCGTGATTTTAGAAATGTCACCGCGAGCGGCAACAAGTGACTGTTGCCGAGCGAGACTAGCGCGTCCGCCAGCGTTCTGGATGGATAATCCAATTTATTCTTCATTGTGCATTATTCACATCGCTACAACGATATTTACAGCATCTTGGCTAATGATACGTCTGATCATTGTTGATAATCTACAGATCGCTAGCAGCACGTAAGCTAAAGCGTCGGCAAACTGCCCCGACCCACAGCGCCGTGCTGCATATCTCAATTGAAGATTTCTGATGCAACTTACTGGAGAAAATGAAATGGCCAAATATTTATACGTTTATCATGGTGGAAGTGCGCCGGCTTCAAAAGAAGAAGGCGCGAAACTAATGGATGCATGGGGAAAATGGTTCGGCTCACTCGGCAGCTCGGTGATCGACGGCGGCAACCCGGTCGGGGCTTCGTCGACCGTCAATAGTAATGGCTCGGTCGCGAGCGACGGCGGCGCTAATCCCGCTAGCGGCTATAGCCTGGTTGAGGCAGCTAGTTTGGACGAGGCCTTGGAGAGGGCTAAGGGATGCCCGGTGCTGGCAGGTGGTGGTTCAGTGGAAGTGGCCGAAGCATTCGATATGTAGGGCGGTTCGAATCGGCCGCACTAACAACGGTTCAGCGGTGCCAGTGCGCATTTCCTGTTGCTGGCTAGAACGGTGGTGTGTGCGGTTGATTACCCAAAGCACGCTGCGCAATTTAACGTGTCCTGTTTAGCGGACATAGGCAACGTCCCGTCGAATTGCGCTTGCCCCGCGATATCAGCCCTTACTTAGCTGCATTCGTGCAGTCGCGAAATTCCTTCGGCGACATTTTGAATCGCTGACTGAAGCGACGGCTAAAATGCGCAGCATCTTTAAATCCCGAGGCAAATGCGATATCCGTAATTGTTTGATTCGCACAAGCCGGATCATTAAGTGACGTCCGACAAGAGTCGAGCCGACAATCGATTATCCATTGCTGGATACTGATGTTGAGTTTGCGCGCAACGACGAAAAGATAGCTTTTCGAGATAGCTAGCCGGTCTGCAATAAGGCGCGGACCCAGATCGACGTTACGCAATTCGTCATCAATGACGTGCTGAATCAAGTTACGAAACAGGGAGAGTTTTGCCGAATTCGCCGTCACCGACTTCAGATGGTCTGCGTCGACAAAAACGGAGTAGATCAAGCTCGCGAATAGTTGCGGCATAACCAGCGCCTGCTCACGCCCCATGGATGGACTTTCGCGCCAACTGCTTTTAATCAGATCACGTAGCACCGCCGGCGCGCCCGATTTGGACGACACGGAGACCGCGCACACGCGCTCAAGATCTGGAATTCGTGACTGTAAGAAATTGCGCGGCAGAACGACCGAGAGCAATTCTACCGGGCCATGCTGCTCAGCAATGAGGGGGCGGGCAGTGTCTAACAAGGTAAGGGATTGCGGCCCGCAAACTGCATGGCGCCCGGATTGTTCGCATTCGAACGTCCCTTCCGCAACGAAGGCGAGAATGACTTTGCTGGCAGCGGCGCTTTCCTCAGTTGGGATTACGGCCCGGATCGGACCGACTGCGTAGATGTGGGATAAATCCAAGGCACCGCACTGTTTCCCGCTCACAGACCACGCGTAGCTCTTGCCGGGCGCAGGCGGGGCCACATCCATTGGCGCGAAGGCACTTCTAATCGCGGATTGATATCCTTGCAGCCCCTTCCTTAGTCGTACGGGACTTGACGGTTCTGGAGTCATTAAGCCATTCATCAATCACACCTCGCTGCACTAACTAGCAGTAGTTAAGTAGTTGTCGAATCTGCTTTTACTACCGCAGTTTATTCGCCCACAACGCAGCAGACTAACACTGCGCAACATGTACGTACAACGTTGCAATTTCGCCACCAAACGCGAATCAACTTGTTGCATCGCAATAATCGCCCGTGCGGCCCCGGTCCAGTATGAATGGTTATGCGCCCGAATTCTGTGCTGCTGACCCTCTGCAGGATTGGTCCGTTACTTGTAATTTTCGACTCAGCTAGCGAATCCTTCGAACTAATTCTGAATTTGCGGCAATGCCAGGAGGCGAAACGGCGACGTTGCGAGTTTCTCTTCGGACATAAATATGCGACCGTCAGCGCTAGTCCGAATAATGATATTCGCGACTACAGGAGGTGATAATGGAGTTCGGGATAACGATTGCGCCACATATCCAAGGTTGGGATCAAATAAAGACCGCCGAGGATCTCGGATACGACCGCGCGTGGGTTCCGGATTCTCAGATGATCTGGTCGGATTGCTACGCGATCTTGGCTCTGGCTGCGGTTAACACCAAAACCATTAATATTGGAACAGGTGTGTCCATTGCGGGTACGCGGATCGCGCCTGTCACCGCACACTCGATCGCGAGCATTAATCAACTAGCACCTGGCCGAACATTTCTCGGCATTGGCACCGGACATACGGCCATGCGCGTCATGGGTCAAGACCCAATGCCCGTTAGCGAATTTCGCGAATACTTGAGAGTGGTACGCGCGCTGCTAGACGGCGAGGCCGTCGATTACACCTATCGGGGCAACACGCGTGAAATCGAATTTCTACATCGCGATCGCTATTTCGTAAATCTCGACAACCGGATCCCGATTTACGTGGCAGGGAACGGCCCAAAAGCCTGCCAAGCCGCCGGCACGTATGGCGATGGGTGGACCACCATCGGGCGCGATACCGTGCAACTTGGCAAATCGCTTGCAGAGATAAACAAGGGCGCCAAAGCGAGCGGCAGAATCATCGCCGATGGTTTCCACACCACACTATTCACCAGCACTTCTGTGCTGCAGCGTGGAGAGGATCTTAAGAGCGAGCGAGTCATTAACGAAGTCGGCAGCTGGGTCACAACGGAACTTCATTTCTTTTATGAAATTTGGAATAAACTCGGCCGAACGGACGACTTAATTCCCCCGCACTTCCTCAATATATGGGACGAGTACCTAGCTAGAGTGGAAGGGTTTAGCTTGCCGGAAAATGCGCGATTCCGTCAGATCCACGATGGCCATGCCATCTACCTGGTACCAGAAGAGCGGCGTTTCGTTACGCCAGACGCGATTAGTGCTATTTGCATGGTCGGCTCCGCGGAAGACATTATCGATCAGATACGGACGGTCGAGAGCGCTGGGATTAAGGAGATTAATATCATGCCGGCGACCGATCACGCTGCGGGTGCATTCAAGGACTTTGCGGAAAAGATTATTCCCGCGTTTCGCTAGACGCGCGCTAACAGCAGCTTGGGTCCGGCACGCTTCAAATGTGACGTGCCGTTGTCCAGCTCAAGACGCTGAATGGACCCACTGACAGGCGACTACTTGCAAGATGCGACGGATCGTTCGGAAAAATACTGTCGCCGCGCGACTCTCCATCTATTGATCTGAGCCGCCCCTAAGCTTGCTGTTGCACCGCCGGCAGTGATTCGATGTCACCGACCCAGCTCAATGCCGATTGGCTCCACACTTGTTTGCCCGGAACTAAAGATTCTCGTTGGCTGAGCGAACCAGCGCGCAAGCCGTAAACCTTAGGGCCGTCTCCGACGCTCGTCGCGTATATGGCCGAGCCACAATTTCCGCAGAATCCCTGCGCTCGCGGATTGCCACTCTGCGCGGTTTTAACGTAAATTTTGGGTTCGCCTTTTTTAAAAGTCAGCGTATCGCCGTCTGCGAAAACGACGGTGCGAAACGCTGTACCAGACAGCACCTGGCAATCGGTGCAATGGCAAATGACAACCCGTGCTGGATCAATTTCGGCTTCAAACTCGATGTCGCCACAATGGCACTTTCCGTCAACCTTCATGCGCTCCTCCTGTACGTACGTGTTGAAAAATTTATTCGACTAGCATGCTAAAACTCAACCGAACCGTTCGTCCGGTTTATGCCATCAAGACCTTAGCCCATTGTTCTAGGGCATCTTCGTGACCTGGTACGATCTGCACGGCAACCTGATCGTAACCGGCTTGGCGCATCGCATCGACTCTCTCGCGAATTTCTTCAGGCGAGCCCGTTAACGTTAGCGCCTTGAGCATTTCGCCGGTGATGAACTGTTCTTCTTCCGGACGCAAATACATGAGGTGCCCGTCGTGCAAAGTCATGTAGCGTGCGTCAGCTGGCTCGTAGGTTGCGTAGATTTCATGGTATGCGTCGATTAACGGTTGCATCACCGGTGGCACCTGCGCGTTGTCACCATCTTCGACCATCCAGTGCCACGCGATAGCGGGCCATGGCCCAGATTGCGCACGAGCGCGTTTCGAATCGTAAGCTTCACCTGGTTCGAGTACGCAACCAAGATTGAGGCACGTCGTGTACATGGAGCTCGGATCGCGTCCGGCCTTCGCACACGCGTCGCGCACCGCACGGGCCTCATCGAGCGCTGCTGGGCTCATCCAAGCGTTGATAAACCCATCTGCCGTCTCCGCAGCCAATTGCCTTGCTTTAGGTCCAAAGGCGGATAAATGGACCGGAATCGAGTCTTCGATATTGATGAAACCTTCGGCCGGTTGCATGAATTTCATCTTATGCACACTGCCTTCGAGTTCTGCCTCGACGACTTCACCGCGCCATAGCGCACGCATGACGCGGGTGTACTCACGGATGTCACTAAGTTTTTGCGCCTTCAGACCCATTGTGCGGCGGGCGGTATAACCCGTACCGAGCCCCGTTATGATCCGCCCGGGCGCTAGGGCATTTAGCGAAGCCATAGCGTTGGCTGCGACAGGCGCGATTCGATTCGACGGCACCAACACGCCGGCGCACAACTTAATCCGTTTCGTATGAACGGCAGCGGCGGTCATTGCAACAAGAACGTCAGTACACAATAGCTGCGTGTCGTAAAACCAAGCGTGCGAAAAACCAAGTTC
>JBLFWZ010000261.1:0-6378 GCA_047611905.1 Gammaproteobacteria bacterium
CGGCACTCGGTGGATCGGAATGGATCCAAGTCTTCTCGCAAACCCCTGAACTCTACAAAGCCTTCGTAAAATTTTACTACGATCACATCATGGCTGATGCCGACGGCATCAGTGTCAAATTAACGGAATTGGTGCGTCATAAAATCGCCTTAATCAATCAGTGTCATCTCTGAATGGCCGCAGTGTATGCCTCGGCGAGGCATCAAGGTTTGACCGACGAAATGATTGCCGCACTACCCGATTTCGAAAACAGTGAGCTGTTTACGCCGGCTGAAAAAGCCGCCTTCCGATTCGCGGATGCGATGGCCGGGGATTTTCATTCGATTGATAAACAACGTATCGACGATCTCGCTCAGTACTACACGGAACCTCAAATTATGGCACTCGGCTGGCGGATGGCTATTTTTGTTGGCTATGGTCGACTCGTTTGGGCAACTGGACTGCAAGGTGTTGGCGAGCTGTGTCCCTTGTCATTCGCTCACGAAGAAATGCATTGAGCGAATTAGGAATTCAGATCGGACGTTAATAATATCGGCATTGCTAATTAGTAGTGCCATGCATAATCCGATTCAATTAGATCCTCTACAAGGACAACTATCGCCGCGGTGACGCGGCGAATTCCTTCATCGTGCTTGTCTAACGTCCGTGCGATCTAAGCCTAGGTCCCGCAAACTAGGACCTACTTGGGTTAGCTTTCTGCGCACGCCAACGAATTTAAGTAAACTTGACCACCACTCATGCAGCGTAGGTTCGATCATGTCGTATCAATTTCGTAGTGCCCTAGTGCTTCTGCTGTCTTTGCTTGTCGCCACACAGGCAGCAGCGCTTGACGGTGTATACACCGAAGAACAAGCGGCGGTTGGTAAGCAGAACTACGACAAGTACTGCGCCGAATGCCACCACTTAACCCTGCGCGGCACGGGACACGGCTCGCAACTAACGGGTCTCGGTTTCCTCGCCAAGTGGGGTTCGCAATCAATCGAAACACTAGAAACCGTGAGCCGCGAGCAGATGCCGGCCGGCGCTCCGAATTCTCTAAAACCGTCAATCTATACTGCCATTACTGCACATATTCTCCGGGTCAACGGTGCCGCATCGGGGCCGCAAGCATTGAGGACATCCGACAGGCAGGCAATTGGGGCGGCGATTAAAGGAAAGGCTTGGGATCTGATAGCGGCGCAAGCAGCAGCGAAAAACGTTAAACCGATCGCCTTTCAGAGTTGGTCTGACGCCGGCACGATAGCGGGGCAAGCGATGCAATCTCGTGGTTTCGTCAACCGCGAAATAAAGGACTACGCGCCGATCACAGACGCAATGCTGGCGGCGCCACCCGTGGGCGATTGGTTAAGCTGGCGCCGCACTCAAGACGGCCACGGTTTTAGCAAGCTCGATCAGATCAATCGCCAAAACGTGAAGAATCTCAGACTCGCCTGGTCGATCACGATGCGTGAAGGCAGTAATCAAGGTACACCCCTGATCCACGACGGTGTGATGTTTCTGACGCATCCGCAAAACGTGATCCAAGCGATCGAAGCGGCAACTGGTGAATTGATCTGGGAATATGCCTATGACTATCCGCCAGAATCTCAAACGCTCGGTGGACCGACGAAAAACATCGCGATTTATGGTGATAAGGTATTCGTGTCGACCTACGATGCGGCACTGATCGCGCTGGATGCCCGTACCGGCAAACAACTCTGGCGCAAAGTGAAAGCAGATTACAAAGAGGGTTATACCCATACCGCAGGACCCGTGATCGCTGATGGCGTTGTGGTCAGCGGCATCAACGGCTGCGAGAGATATAAGAAGGGCGGCTGCTTCATCACCGGCCACGATCCGGATACGGGCAAGGAACTATGGCGGACATCAACGATTGCGCTGTCGGACGATCCCAATAACGAAACCTGGGGCGACATCCCGTTCGGTTTGCGCGGCGGTGGCGACACCTGGATGCCCGGTTCTTATGACCCAGCATTGAAATTATTCTTCATTGGCACCTCGCAGGCTAAACCGTGGGTCGCGGCGAGCCGGGGAATGTCGGCACTGGATGCCGCTTTGTATACCAATTCGACATTAGCGATTGAGCCGAAAACAGGCCGAATTGTGTGGCACTACCAGCACGTCCCCGGTGAAACACTGGATATGGAAACCGGCTTCGAAAGAGTGCTCGTCGACCTCGACGATCGACAACTCATGGTTACCGTTGGTAAGGACGGTATTTTATGGAAGCTCGAACGCGCAACCGGACAATTCGTCGACTTTACCGAGACCATGTATCAAAACTTGTTTCTGCCGCTGGATCGCACAACCGGGCGTCTGCGTTATCGGCAAGACATCATCGACGCAAAAATTGGCGACCCTGTGTCCGTATGCCCAAGCATTTACGGTGGACACAATTGGCAGTCCGCCGCCTATAACCCGCCAACCCATACTTTGATCATTCCGTTGCATCAATTGTGCGTTGACATGGTGGGTCGCGAAGTGGAAATGAGCGAAGGCAATGGTGGTTATGGCGGGGAATCTCGCGTCTATGAGATGCCGGGCTCAAATGGCATGTTAGGCAGGCTCGCCGCATGGGATATCGATACCATGACAGAACGGTGGAGCCATAAACAACGCGCCATGTTCTTAACCGCTGCCCTAACCACGGCCGGCGGTTTGGTTTTCATCGGCGACGTCGATCGTTACTTCAAGGCATTTAATACCGACGACGGCGAACTGCTATGGCAGACGCGGTTGGGCGCAGGACTCCATGGCTACCCCGTGACGTATGCAGTGAATGGCCGACAGTTCATCGCCGTTCAGGCGGGCATGGGCGTAATGAAGTTATTAACTGTCGCGCAGAGCTCGGAAATTTACCAACCGAATGGTGGTAACCAACTCTACGTGTTTGAACTGACGGACTAGCGCGCGTAACGCGTCCTAAAAATTCATAGGCAGTACGGCGATGGGTGAACATCGTAATATCGGAAATTTAGCGGTGTCCGTGCACCGCTATCGATTCATCCTTCCATCCACAGGTAAGCCAGCTCCGCGCTGACGGCGATGTCCGCGCGCTTGCCGAGTACTGAGGCAACGTAATCTTTACACCTATCAACGTCAGTGTGAGCGAAATCCGCATCGACGTAAGTGATCAACTCGTGCGCATGACAGTGGAACGCGTAGATTAAAAACGGATCGCCATCAAACAGGAAAATAGCGACATCTTCCATCACAACGTAATGAAAGAACGGCTCACTTTGCATCGAATCTGTTTCGAGATCGAAAGCGAGGGATTCTTCGCGAGAGGCTAAGGCCTCGCTGGCCAGGTGTCGGGGAGACACGAGTGTGCACCCGCGGTCATCGAGAAGCTCACGAATGGTCTGATCCATTTCCTCGACACTCGTGATAGGGGGCATTAATGATAGTTCGCTCACGATTTTCCGCCTCACCAGATCGCGTCAATTATGTCCGGTGAACTGGTACAGGCAGTGAGGTTGCACCGCGCACTCTGATTTACCCATACAACTTCATTTCTCAAAATATTGATGCGCCGCTAGTAGAAATCTCCTAGCGATAATATTCTTGACGAAATTCTCAGCGATCGCCAGTCTTAAATGCGAAAGTTGGATTTATTCTTTCAGTCGCGTTTTTAAGTCGGCCACTTCAGCCTCGAGCTCGCGAATGCGTCGGTCTTTTGGATTCGAGATCACAATCCCTGTCATCTCCGACGCCTTCATGCGATAGCGCGGTTCCCCGGGCGGTGTTGCGATGACTTCGTCAACACTGTCGCCCCAACTGCCCATGTAGGGTAACTCAGCTGCGGGTTCTGGCTTGACCCATGCTGCGCAAAATTCATCGAACGGCCGACCGCGAAGCTTGCGTGCTTCGCGGTCTGCGGCGCGTGCCTGCTCTGTCCCTTCCTCATCGAGGATTAAACTTTCGTGGTCGATCACGACCCGATAGATTTCTTCAGCTAAGCCGGGAGAGAGTAAGTTCTCCTCAACGTCCTTCACAACGAGTAAGGGCTCGCGCTCGAGTACATCACCGTAACCGCCCCCAGCACCCTGGCAGATCATATAGATTTCGCCTTCCGCGCACGGTTCGAAATTCATGCCTGCGTCCTGCACGATATAATCTGCGCCGTCGATTTCTTGGCGATTCATCATCTCCACGATATCAAGCTTCAGCGCCTTGGGATTGTCCTTCACCACCTCGAAAATATTGATACCTTTCACTTTAGCCAGAGGATAAGCCGGACATCCGCAGCCGCCGAAAATTCCGTAAGCAGATGGGTGCTTGGACCCGCGCTGGCCGGTCATAAAACCCCACATCTCGCTTTGGCGTACAGTCACCAGCTGCTCGTAGCCCATACCGCCACGGTACTTTCCGAACCCGATGCGGTCTTTCGCGAGTTGCTGCGCAACGAGTCGTACGTAAGGTAATTCTTCTTCGGCGAGTTCGTGCTCACCGGTGTCGGCAACGGCTCCAAACACTGGCGACATGGCATGTTCGCCGTCGTTGTCTTCGCGCGCGCCGGTCCCATTGCCGTTAATGTCTGCACAGAAATTGCCCGTAATTTCACCGTGCTGCGTGATGCCGCCGTAGACGAACGTGGCGGGTTGGTTGTAGTGCGAAGCGCTCACCGCGGTATAGCGTTTGGGCATACTGTAATAAAGTTTTGCGAACAACGGTGCGGGCGCGCTCATTGCCCGGAACAACGGAATGAGGCTCATGGCATTCGGGCTTTCGTCGCTCGGATCGATCAACGAATTGCGGTCGGTGAGTACCTCGATCGGACTAAATACGGCTTGATTGATTGGTAGATCCGGCCACACGTAGAGGATCATATTCGTCGTTAGACAGGTCTTCAGCGCTGCCACGTGCGTATTGATCGATCGGTTGGCGAGTTCAGGACTCGCACCGCGCAGATCGAAAATCATGCAGTCTTCATCAACCGTCACTGCGAGCGGCCACTTGGCGAGGATGTGTTCGCGCAAGGAACCATCGATCCATGAATCCATTCGCACCGTACCGTCCGGCAGCTCTTTAATACGCCGCCGGACCTCAGATTCTGTGTCCTCCAAGGTTTTGCGCAAGGTCACTAGTAGATAGTCCTCGCCGAACTCTTCTATTATCGAGAGAAGTCGTTCGCGCAAACGCAGGCAGGCGTGCAATTTAACTTTCATATCTGAAATCTGCAGTTTCGGATCGCGCACCGAGTTTTGCAGAAAATTCACGATGTCGCGCTTTAGCTCGAAATTTTCTACGCAGCGAAACGGCGACATCTTTAGGCCTTCGTCATATTTCGATTCTGCAATAGAAGGCAAGCCGCCGGGTTCGATCGACCCGTTTTCACCTTCGTGAATAATGGTCGCCAACCAACACACGAGTTCACCGCCGTGGAACAGTGGCAGGATCATGCTTTGATCCGTGTTGTGCACGTTACCGAAGCGCGAATCGTTATGAATAAATCCGTCGCCGTCACGCACGCCGACCGTCGGTTCATTCGTCCAGTATTTGTTGATAAATTTAATCGGGTACTGGCACACGGAGGCGAAAACGCCAATGCGACTCGGCGCGATTTGCGCCATGTCGCCGGAAGCCGTAAACACCGCAGTGACCAAATCGCCCCATTTTGCACCCGGCGCGACACCCATTTTTTCGACCATGTTGTAACCTTCCTCAAGCGCGGAATCGAGCCGGCCGCGCACGAGGTTGACGCGATTGATGTCGATCTCGCCGTTCAACACTCTTTCTTCTTCTGCGCTTCGAGCTGTCAATCCGTGGTCGCGCACGATGGCGGGATCCGGGCCATAGAAGAGTTGGTTGTCGCTAACGAACTGGTCGAGTAGGGCTTGTTCGTCCGCGCTTAATCGCGTGTCATTGTCGAGTTCGATGATTTGTTCGCTCATTCCGTGCACTCCACTAGTCGGTCTGCGTGAACCACGCTGCGCCGTGATTACTTGTGTGAAAATTCCAACCCGGTTCGACCAGATAGGTTGTTGCTGCCGTCGTCACAACAGCCGGACCATCGATGCTGGTGCCAGCTTGTAACGCAAGGTCGTTGTAGACAGGTGTGGTGAGAGGACCATCAACCCCAACGAAACTGCATTGTCGAGTGCCCATCACTACACCCGCTAAACGTTGCGTGACAGGTTGGATGTCTTTGAAATCGACTTTCCCGATATCGACGTAGGATGAGACTCGAACCGTATTAATACGCACACCCGATTCCGTTGCCTGACTACCCTGGCCATATTGTTCGCCGTAGCGCGTATGGAATTGATCGATCAGAGAAAGCACGTCGTGAATGTTTTCCAAGCGCGTCATCTTGCTCGCCACCGGTGTCTCGACTCTTTGGTTACCGTAACGCATGTCGAACTCAACGCGGTGATG
>JBLFWZ010000262.1:0-6368 GCA_047611905.1 Gammaproteobacteria bacterium
TCCTCTGGAATACCGATCTCGGTAGCGGAATATCGGCGCCACCGATCACCTATAGCGTCGATGGCAAACAGTATATCTCGCTATTAGTCGGGTGGGGTGGTGTCGGTGCTGCAACCCCCGGTTTTATTGGTGGGCAACACGGCTGGGCTTACAAAGCGCATCGACGGCGCTTGGTTACATTCGCCCTCGATGGGCAACAAGCACTGCCGGCTAAAACGCCACCGTTTTTCCCGAAACCGTTACGGGTAGATGGTTTTGAAGAAGATCCGAAGTTCGTCAAAGCGGGTGCCAAGATCTACGTCGAGGAATGTTTGATTTGTCACGGGGCAGGGGCAGAGTCGGGCGGCTATGCACCCGATCTACGTGCGGCGGCCAGCGTTCTCGATCTCAAGATTTTTGGCGAGGTTGTGCAAAAAGGAAGCCGCAGAGATCAAGGCATGCCCGGTTTTTCTAAAATGACTGAACCGGAGCTAGTGTCATTGCAACACTACATTCGTCACCAGGCGGCGCTTGACTAGCGAGGTCTTACTTTGATCAAACATCAACAACACACTGCAACGTTTCACTAAGAGGGAAACCTATGTCGCTATATTTACGCCAGGTGGCCTTTGTTGCCGAAAAGCTGCAACCCGTTGTTGATGACCTCCGATCAATTCTTGGTCTTGAAGTTTGTTACGTAGATGAAGAAGTTGGCGCATTCGGCCTCGAAAATTCGTTGCTCCCGATAGGAACGAATTTTATTGAAGTGGTCGCGCCGATACGGGCGGGTACGGCCGGCGAGCGCTATCTTAAACGACGTGATGGCGACGGCGGCTACATGGTGATCACCCAGGCAGACGGGCCTGATGATCAACTCGCGCACCGAACTCGCGCCGAACAATTGGGCATTCGTGTTGCCTGGGATCACGAACACAAGAGCGGCCGTTTCATGCAATTGCATCCCGCAGATACGGGTGGCGCGTTTTTTGAGATTGATTACGCCGTTGCCAATGATCCGCTTGGCGATTGGCCGCCAGCAGGCGGCGGCGGTTGGGAGAAGTTTGTGCGTAACGAGTTCGTGCATGCGATCACTGCTGTTGAGTTGCAATCTAGTGATCCGACGACGCTGGCTAAACGCTGGTCTGCAATTGCCGCGACAGAGCTCAACCGCGATGGAGGCGATCGGATCGTGCTGCCCCTGAGAAATGCGGAAATTAGGTTTGTTGAGGAGGTGGACGGGCGCGGCGAAGGTCTCAGTGCTGTCGACTTAGAGGTGCAAGATGTTAAATCAGTGTTGATCAAGGCCGAAAAACGCGGCGCATCAACTGGAGAAGCGCGAGTTACGATTGGCGGCGTTCGTCTAAATTTAGTGGCGAAATAGCTTGTCCCTTTCGTACTCAACAAGGGTAGGGCGTTTTACGGGTGATAAACGCTACCAATTTGAACGTTAAGCACTAGGCACTCACGGGTTAAAAGAACGCGACGACCCTGACTTCGATACTTTTTCGCGGTGGCGCGCTTGCTGGAGCCGACGGATCGCTAAAACCGGTGTGTGGCACGGTCATCTGACGATCAGAATCGAAATTTGTGATCATCAGTACGTCGTCGCCGACCATGTGACGATAGTAGTACCAGCGGTGATTCTGATTGAACGTAATGTTATAGATTTCGCCGACCCGATCGTCGTAGATTAAATCTGTCTCAACGAGATCGTTCGGCCCAATTGAGGAGGCATCGCATACGCACAGCGCGTCATTGTGTATCGGGCCATCAATTGCGCGCCACAAATTAATAAATGAATAGCGACCCGCAAGACGCTGTTCTGCTTCTTCTTTGGGCAATAGGTCTTGAATGCGCTGGCGTGCCGAATGACTGGTGTAATCTGCATGGGCGAACGTCGCCGGCGGAAAGGCACCGGTTTTGCGGCGATCTTCTTTCGATGCGCTGCGCAAATTGTAATCGAAGGCCAACACTTTTTGCGCGCCGGTCGCCTCTTGAACGCATTGCTCGATTTCGCGGTAATAGACTTCTACGACGTCCTTCGGTACGTAGAAATCCGTCACTTGGGTCGGTATTTGACGGAGACAAAAACCATGCTCGTCGAGTTTCATAGGCGATGCATGAGCCCGAGCATCACGGACCGTGAGCGGACGAGCTTCGAATTGCCAATTGAATTCCGGCATCCCTTCGGGTGGTTTGCATAGATAGCGCGCCGGTCTCGGGGCCATTGCCATCATGTAGTTGATGCTCGATTGACGATCGCCGGGATTGTCTGCCGGAACGGTTTGTGCCTCGTTTCCCATTACGTCTGTTCCCTGTGGTTGCGTTGCCCGCGGTAGTGCGCGCCTGCGCATTCTAATGGTTAATTCTCAGCACGGTCTACGTCGGCGAAGATTCAAACCGATCCGCGATTGCCCTCTAAGTCGAACCTTAAGGCGCTATCGACATCACCTCAAGGTTTGGGCGGATGCAACGTCGATTAGAGTTAGGTATCCGAAATCAGCGTCTGTCGGGTTAATATCTAATACGGAACATGAGCACGCCGACGACCATAACGGCCATGCCGATTAACTCGATGCGCGAGATTTTCTCGTTAAAATACAACCACGATATCGCTAACGTGAATACCGCTTCTATCTGCCCAACCGCACGCACGTAGGAAGCGTTTTGAACGGCAAACGCCGTAAACCAACCGACTGAACCGAGCGCGCTGCTCAATCCGATGAAACTGATAATGCGGCGGTTCGGCCATAGCTGTGTGAAAACCCCAGGTTGTTTCACCGCCAACCAAAGCCCTAGGAACAGTGTCTGCATTGCCGATGTCAGTGCGACGGTCCAGACGCCGCGCCACAGAAAACTGCCGGGTTTCAAAATGAGGGTCGCTTCACGAAAGAACAGATAAGACAAAGTGAACATGAACGCGCAGAGCAGGGCGATTCGAGTGGCGGGTCCGAATACCGCGGCTTTAAGCGACCCCGTATTGCCGCGTAAATCGTCGATGCTGAGTTTGCCGGCAAGCATGAGCAGCACACCAAGAAAAACAACCGATAACGCAATCCATCCGGTAATGGACAATGTTTCGGAAAAGAATGCAGTGCCGATGAATGCCGTCATTAGGATGTCTGTTTTGATCAACATCGTGCCGACCGCAAAACTCTTTAAGGTGAACATGCGGATCAGAAGTGCAGTTGCGAGAACTTGCGTTAGTGCACCGGCAAACGTGAAACCGACGAAAGCACGTGAAAATTGCGGTATGCCGCCGCCCTCGAAATGAAGCACAGCCCACAGGATGATCAAGATAAAGGGTAGGCCGGCGAGCGAGCGCACGTAGGTTGTGCCCATCGTCGACATCGATTGATTGAGTGTTTTTTGCGCGGCTGTGCGAACGGCTTGCATGAGAGCCGCAAAAATACTTAAGGGGATCCAAATTAATTCCATTTAGGTTGTTCTTCCGAATAGCGGTTCACGTGGGAACAGGCTTGTGATATCGAACAGGAGGGAACGATGCCGCTAAGCCTAGAGCGTGTCGCGCTAAGGGCGCTGTTGGGGCCGAATGACGATTTCCGTTGGACAACAATTTGGCGATGCGGCCAGAACAAACTCAACAGTATCTGCGATGTCGTCGGCTTGAATCATGTTGGCCGTGCGCTTGCCAATACTGGCGGTCATTTCGGTATCGACGAAACCCGGCATGATCGTAGAAACCTTAATGCCGAAGTCGCGAACATCCTCGTACAGGCAGC
The DNA here is from genome assembly GCA_047611905.1 of Gammaproteobacteria bacterium. Classification (GTDB taxonomy): domain Bacteria; phylum Pseudomonadota; class Gammaproteobacteria; genus UBA11873. The sequence continues at coordinate 3,723 of JBLFWZ010000262.1, forward strand.
CGCTGAAACCATTGATTGCATGCTTCGTTGCCGCGTATATCGCGTCACCCGGGTTTGTGTGTCGGCCACTGAGCGAGGAGATATTGATGATGGCTCCCTGTTTGCGCTCGATCATCGATGGAAGCACATACCGACAGAGCACCATCGTGGCATTGAAATTAACATTCATTACCGACTGCCACGAAGCCATGTCGGCAGCGGCTACTGTGCCATATGAAGATCGCCCGGCATTATTGATTAATACGTCAACGTGCCCAAGCTGCTGGCACGCCACCTCAATGGCTTGGTTTACATATTCAGGTTCTTCCAAATCGCCGGCGTGGCATATAACGGCATTGCCGTTTCGACGGCATTCGTTCGCGACGGAATCGAGTTCTGCGCGATCGCGACCCATGAGAAAAAGACTGTAGTCCAGGGTTGCTAGACGGATTGCAATTGCTTTGCCGATCCCACGACTCGCGCCGCTTATGACAGCAATTTTAGATTCGTTTGCGACGTCTGATATTTTGCGCTTCGTTGTCATTTATTCGCTCCGGTGCTTTAGTCAATTCTACCTAGTGAAGCGTGCTTTTGTACGCATTCGCGTTAGCTCAACAGCGTGTTGCGGCCGTTCGAGAACCGTTTAGTAATAGTCGATGAAATCCGTATACTGAACTAATGCAGAAACTCATTCATGATTTAAGCGTGACTAAGCCAGATTATCAGGGCGGTTCGATCGTTAATCTGATGCGTGCGATTGGAGACGTCTGTGGCGCATCGCCTGCGCGCGCGCCTTACGCCCCATTACCCGCAATCGAAGCACGCTTGCGTGACGCCAAGCGCGTGGTGGTGCTAGTTATCGACGGCTTCGGCCTTGAATTGTTGCGCCATGTCGGTCGAGGCACGATTTTCGAGCAGTGTCTCGTTGGCAGTCTCACGTCGGTATATCCACCGACAACCGCAAGCGCCGTGACGACATACATGACCGGCCTTGCCCCCCAGCAACACGGGTTGACGGGCTGGTTTATGCACTTTCGGCGACTCGGGGCTGTTACCGCGGTTCTGCCGTTCGTGCCACGATTTGGTTCCGACTCCTTATGTGGGTCGGGAGTCGACATTGGCTCGTTAGTTGATTGTCCGAATTTTTTTGACGCTATTGCTTGTCCCTCATTGGCAGTGCTCCCGGGGCCCATTTGTGATTCCGAATTTAGTCGACTTCTCGGCGGTCGCTCTGAGCGGATCGGATACGCATCGCTCGAAGATTTCGGCGCCAAGCTCACGTCCGCGTGTAGTGGTCAAACAGATGCCAAATTTGTCTACGCCTACTGGTCGGAATTAGATCGACTCTGCCATATGCATGGACCATCGAGCGACGTCATTGCGACTCACGTGCAGGATTTGAACGACGCGCTTGCTCCCGTGTTCGCCGCTTGTGCCGATAGCGGGACCGTTTTAATTGCCACGGCCGACCATGGTTTCATTGATAGCGGGCCGGCTGAGCGCATCGACATGGAAGATCATCCAGAAATGCAGGATATGTTGAGCTTGCCGCTGTGCGGCGAACCACGCACCGCTTATTGCTATGTTCGATCAAGTTGTAGCACGGCATTTAACCAGTATGTGGAGAGCGAGCTATCGGAGATGGCACGCATCGTGCCGAGCGCTCAGTTAATCGAAGAAGGTTGGTTCGGCCTCGGTACACCTCATCGCGAGCTGCTCGCCAGGATTGGCGACTTTACATTGCAGATGAAGGATCGATATACGATTAGCGACCGTGTGACAGGTGAGCGTCGTCATCGAATGGAAGGCGTGCATGGCGGCACGTCTGCGGCGGAAATGATCGTGCCGTTAATGATTGCTGGCCCTTAATTGCGCAGGCCGAGTTCGGCGATGCGCGATCCGTTTATGAATCTCAATCCGGATCCCAATACTCTCGAATGAGGCGTCGCGAATCTAAGGAATGATCTTTACTGCTAACACCGAGTGCCGCCTATATCTGAATCGAATTCTGCCGCAATCCCGGTCCGCACCCAACCGCCATAAGAATATCTCTCAAAACCTTGAGCTGATTCGAGAGATCGATTAGGCTCGACCAGCAAGTAATCACTCGTCAAGGAGGATGAGATGACTAAAACCCGCGCTAGTATTGTGTCGGTATCAGACACGTATTCCCATTGCATTTCCCGTTGTGTACGCCGCGCGTTTCCCGGCAATTGCTCCTGCATTGATCTCGGCTCTGGCGTCCTGCTTCGCCCTATCTCCCCCATCCATGGCGTCGTACCTCCCGCATCCCTGCGGTCGTGTGTGGCGACGACAGTTACAGCAGTCAATCTTACGAACATCCTCTCATCGAACGCCCGGCAGTTTCGAACGAAATCTTTACCCTTGATGTGTGCGCGTATGCGGTGATGAGTAATCACTGTCATCTGGTTTTGTATATCCATATTGAGGCGACACGGATTGTGGACAAGGGGAGAGGCAACGACTTGTCGGCTGCCACGCTCTGCTGCTTGCTACCTCGGCGCGAGTGAACTCGGGTTGCGGAGTACAGAAATTGGCGCGGCACTACGCATGAGTTATTTCGCCGTATCAAGGGCGAGGCGACGAGGTTGCGCCTATTGCGCTAAACACGGAATAACAATCGATAGGTTGGCCGAGATAAATGGT
>JBLFWZ010000263.1:0-6357 GCA_047611905.1 Gammaproteobacteria bacterium
TCCCCATCTTCGATATGCGATACGCGCCCGGCGTCCGCCTCTGAGACAAAACATGAACCATCGGCTGCCGCGACGATGCCGAGGGGTCCGTGTAATCCACGCGCGATGGTGGTGACCACGCCAGCTGGCGATACTTTGAGCAGACAACCACCGCCTGTGTCGCACACCAGGAAGCTACCGTCCGCAATCTGCGCGACACCGGAGATGGCACCCAGGTTCGCAGCGATCACGCGTATATCCTCACCCGGCGCATAGCGTGCCAAGATGCCGCCTGTGGTGGTGGTATAACAGCCACCGTCCGAACCTACCGTCACGCCGCGCGTAAATCCCGGGAAATCGTGATTCACGAGCAACGCCGGACGCGCCGTCAATTCGCCGTTTGCCGCAACCACCGCGAGGCTCATGCCGTCGGCGACATACAGCGTACCGTCGGCGGCCGAAGCCAATCCAAAGGGACCGAGTAGGCCCGCTGCAACGAGCACGCGCTCGCCGCCGTTGCGATCAATTTCGGCGACGCCTCCATCGACAAAATGCGACACAAACAGCCGACCATCCGGGGTGAAGGCGAAATTATCGATACCGGGTCGAACGCTTGCGACCACCGTGCGGCTACGCGTTTGTAAATCAATCCGCGTAACGTCTCCCGAGCCTCCTTCAACCGTGAACAATTCTCCGCTCGGACTGAACTTTACCGCGGTCGGTAACGCTAGGCCCGCCATCACGCGTTCCGGCGCTCCACCGTCGGTGGCAACGCGCCAGATTTCACCTTCGGATACTTGCGGGAAATACAATGCGCCATCGGGCCCCATGGACAATGCATTCGGCATAACGAGGTTGTCGGCGATGACACGCGGTGCACGGCCATCCGTATAGAGCTCCATGATCCGTCCACCGACCCGAAACTCATCCATGAATATACGGTCGTCGTGGATGGTAATGCCGTTGGCGACCGGTACGTTTTCTGCAATGACACGTACACTACCATCCGGCAGGCGTGCGCTTACGCGCTCACTCATGACCTCGGTCATGTACATCACACCATGCGAGTCGAACGCCAAGTCGTCGGGCGCGACGACGTCGCTACCCACGGGCACAATGGTATGGGCGGCGCCGCTGTCGACGTCTAGTGCGCTCACTTGGCTGCCGAACGCTTGCGCAACATACAAGGCTCCGTCAGGTCCGACACGCATGCCATTGGCACCAAATAGAACGCTCGGTTCGAGCACGGGATTGAACGTCCAACCTGGAGAGAGTTGTATTTCGGCGGTAGGGTATCGACTGGAAGTCATGACGATCCTTGCATTATTAAGCCAAGTGAAAAATGATAGTCGCTCGCTAGAAGCTTTGAAAGCAGACTTACGCCGATGCCTTTGGACTCGAGCCCGAAGGCAGCTACGGTCCCTAGTTTCTGCGCCAGCTCAACGCGGCGCCGATCATCAGCCACCGGAGGCAATTCGATGAGTAAGCTAATCGTAGAAGCACGGATTAACGAGTACGCCATGCGCGCTCATAATCCGCATGTCCCCTGGACAGCAGCCGAAATAGCTGAGGATGCGGCGCGCTGTGGCGAAGCTGGCGCTGCGATAGTCCATTTCCATGCACGCACTAACAGCGGCGCACCGACCCACGCGCGGCAAGAGTATGCCGACGTCATCACGCGTATTCATGCCAGCTCAGATGTGCTCGTCCACCCGACGCTTGGCGCCGCGACGCACGAGGCCGCCCCTGAAAAACGCATTGAACACGTTATATCGTTAGCCAAAGACCCAGCAACGCGGTCCGATTTCGCACCCATGGACATGGGTAGTAGCAACTTGGATTTCTACGATCCGAACGCGCGGCGCTTCTACACCACGGACGTTATCTACAAGAACTCGACCGCTACTTTGCAACATTTCGCGGCAGCCATAAGCGGCGCCGGGATGAAACATTATGTCGTTTCTTGGAGCCTCGGTTTCACTCGCCAAGCGCTCGCCTTTATGGATATGGGTTTGTTACCGGAACCGGCATTTATGTTGTTTGTGCTCACCGACGGCAACTTACTTGCTGGCCATCCCGGCACACCAGCCGGCCTCGACGCGCATGTGCAAATGTTGCCGCGCGATCGCCGCATCGAATGGGCGGTTTGCAATCATGGCGGCGACTTAATGCCGTTGGTCGATAAAATCATCGTCGAGGGCGGCCATATCGCCATCGGGCTAGGCGATTATCCGTACTCGAATCTAGGCCAACCAACTAATGCCGAACTCGTTAAACATGTCGCAACACGTGCCGCGGCTTTAGGGCGCGAGATCGCGACACCCGCTGATGCGCGCACCATGTTAGATATGGCTTGAGCGCCGAGCGCCGCAACAAACGCTCACTACCACATCAGAGCTGCGGCAATTAAGATCCAGCGCGCAGCCACTGTCATGAGTGTCTTACTTGGAGCTTGTCGGACTTAGATCCTCGTCACGAGGGAAAGTCCGGTTTGAGTTATTTCCAGTGCACTTTTGCGGCGAATAATCATTCCATGTAACGAAAGAGCGCACTGGAAATGGCCAACCCCGACTTTTCACACGACTACATGGATGGAGTTAGAGCAACGCAGGAGCAATTGCCGACGACCCCACGGACGGGGGAGATAGGACGAAGCAGGATGCCCGGGCCGAGAGCAACGCAGGAGTGGTTGCACAAGCCCATCAGTGCCAACGCTTGGGCGTATAGTAGGCGCCCCAGATTCAACACCGACCCTTAAAGGACAACACATGATCTACCCAATCGTCATTTCGCAATTTAGCAAAATGCTCGGCAACCTCACGACCATTCTGGACAACGCGGCTGCACATGCACAAACGAAGAAATTCGACATGGAAGTGCTGTTGCAAGCGCGCCTGTCGCCAGATCAGTTCAATCTCATCCGCCAGATACAGGTGGCCTGCGACACAGCTAAATTGGCTGCCGCGCGCCTTGCAGACAAAGAGCAAGACGCACCGAAACATGACGATTCAGAGACCACGCTCAGTGAAATAAAAGCTCGCCTGCAAAGCGTCATCAATTATCTGCAAACGTTTAGTGCCGCTGACTTTGAAGGCGCCGCAGAACGCCGTATTTCGCAACCACGTTGGAAAGGCAAATCACTATCCGGCGACGAGTACTTAATTCAACATGCTGTTCCTAATCTGTACTTTCACGTGACGACCACCTACGCCATCTTGCGCAACAACGGCGTCGAGGTCGGAAAAATGGATTATCTCGGCAAGCTGCCATACCAAGAATGAGCCTTCGCGTCGAGTGCCAGCATGGCCCAGTTGTATCTGCTCCGAGAAGTTGACGCTTCTCGCGCAAACACCTAAATAGCTGTTCCGAATTATCGATCACTTGGCGATCGCCGCATAACAAATGGGCATGACAAATGGACAAAAGGAAACGCGGAGGTATCGCGGCCGTATTTGCCTGGAATACGCGTCTTACTGCTGCTAAATGGATTAGCAGTGTCGATTCGCGCCTATCACAGACGCGATATTTCCGTTTGTCTCATAACTTTGATCAGCTATTTAGGTCACTTGAAAGTGCAAACTCATAGGGCCAAGTTCTCAAAATTGAAAGTTCCAATCGCACACGCGAAGGGCACGCCGAATTTTTTGGAATATGAGAACTGGCCCGATTTCATAATCGCCATCACTTTGATTTTCGGGACAGTCGAATGACAAACGCGAGCAAACTAATAGCGGATAAGCCGAAACCCCGTGGCAAATACCCACATGCCAAAAGAGTTGGCGATTTCATATTCGTATCGGGAACTAGTTCGCGGCGCTCAGACAACACTATCGCCGGCGCCGAGGTCGATGAGATGGGCACGACCCGGCTCGATATCGCTGTGCAAACACGCGCGGTGCTCGACAATATCGAAAACATTTTGCAAGGCCTAGATTGCAAGCTTGCCGACCTTGTGGAAATTACAAGTTTCCTAGTCAACATGAATGACTTCGGTGGCTATAACGAGGTCTACGGCGAGTATTTCGATTACGACGGCCCAGCCCGGACAACGGTAGCGGTGCATCAATTGCCGCATCCGTATCTGTTAATCGAGATCAAGGCGATCGCTTATAAGCCACTACTGTGAACCTATGCGTTCATTATCACTGCCGCCCTATCGCATTCGAACCTGAGTCGGCATTGAATAAAAATTCGACGCCGCGGGTCCCGCCAGATCGGTTTAGTGTTTCGGCGCTAACGTGTTCAAGGTTTCGCTTTTGCATGGGTCGCCGCTCGCAGTATCGAATGGCAACACAATGATCCGGCTAGCACCCGCCGCTTCGTGCGCAGCGATGCGCTCGTTCAAACTGTCTGCGTTACCCCATGCGACGATTTTGTCGATAAGGCGATCGCTGCCTCCATTTGCAAAATCATCATCGTTGAAGCCGATTTTCCGCCATTCGCGATGGTAGTAGTCGAGTCCCATATAGAAACTAAGTGATCCGCGACAAATTTTGCGCGCGACCTCGGCATCAGTTTCAGCGAGTAGCGGTACAACAACATTGATCTCGGCCTTCGCGCCAATTCTCTCGCGCGAATGCGCCGTATGTTCCGGTGACATCAAATACGTCATGATGCCGTCACCGCGCGCCGCGCTGATACGCTGCAATACTGGGCCATGTGCGGCGATAATTAGTGGGCCTAAATTGCTTAAAGGGACTTCCGGTTTTACTTCGTCCATGGCGTCCAGATAGTTTGTGAGTTTTGATGCCGGAGCAACCCAAGCGTGTCCGCGCAAGCCGTTTATTCCAACGTTAGATACCCCGAGTCCCAAGATAAAACGTCCGCCGGAATTTTCCGCGAGCGTGTGCCGAGCTTGAACCATGGCGTGCGGATCGCGCGCATAGATGTTCGCAATGCCGCTGGCGATTAAGATCCGATTGGTGCTCGCGAGTAGATGTGCGGCGCTGCTCACTGGTTCGCGCCCAAAAAGTTCAGGAACCCAAAAGCTATCGTAACCGCCGTTTTCCAAATGCTGCACAAACGTGACTAGCTCTGCACTGCTAAGCCGGTCGGTCATGGCGAGAACGCCGCGTGGGACTCGATTCGTTGAACTCACTCTATTGCTCCTATATTTTTCTGGATCGGGACGATGCGCATGCTAAGTTTGTAATATCGTGCGCGCGTTTTTCGAGAACTCATCTGCTGCTTCTACATCCTCTTCCATGTTCGCGAGCGCCTGCGGCACTTCCACGCCACGCCGACACGCGGGACGTTCGCGCATCGCGTCACGCCAGCGTTTCAAGTTTGGCAAGCCCTCAGCCGACACCCCGGACCATTTGTAAGTGCGTACCCAACACCAATTCGCAATATCTGCAATCGAATAATCGTCGGCCAACCATTCGCTCTCGCTAAGGCGTCGCTCGAGCACTTCCATGAGCCGCCGCGATTCATTTTGATAACGCTCGATCGCCGGTTGGATTTTTTCGGGCATGTAACGGTAGAACACATTTGCTTGGCCCATCATCGGGCCGATTCCGCCCATCTGGAACATCAACCATTGCATGACTACCGAGCGACCCTTCACATCGGTCGGCAATAAGCGTCCGGCTTGTTCAGCGAGATAGACCATGATGGCGCCCGTTTCAAATACGGCGAAATTGTCGTTATCCGTATCAACGATCACGGGTATCCGACCGTTCGGGTTCAGATCGAGAAACCATGATTCTTTCTGCGTTTGGCTACTAAGGTTTATCGCATGCACTTGGTAGGGAATTTCTAGTTCCTCCAAAGTGACAGACGCTTTCCATCCGTTCGGTGTCGATGAAGTGTAAAGTTCGATCATGATAGTCCTCGACTAACTGCACGCGGCATTACAACGAACCGGATCACCCGATCCTCTGCTTGCAGCATCGCGCCTGTTTACTAATAAGCGGTAAATTACGAATCTACGGTTCAGTTTAGACCGTCTAAAACTCTTCGATTTTTTGTTTCAGTGTTCGCAGCGCTCGCTTATTTGCGTTCTTGATAGTGTCCATGGAAGGCGCTTCGCGCGAAATATCACCCAGTTCTTCCAAAACAACATGTACCTGGTCATGCCCTTCGATATTGGCCATGTCACCGAGCCACCGCTGGATATTCGGGTACGGACTAAAATCGAACACGTTGGTAAATCTCGGCTGCGTCTGACCAATCTCAACGTAGGCAGCCAAATCAGCCAAGGTGACAGAGTCTCCAACCAAGAAACGATTCTTCGACAACCAGCCTTGCTCTAGCGCATCCAACGCCCCTGTGAAATTCGCTTTCGCAGAATCTTGAATCGCTTGTGGGATATCGAGGTCTTTGCGGATCTTTGGCGCAACGAACGCGATTGACGCTTCTCTAATCGTGCGGTGGTGA
>JBLFWZ010000264.1:0-6342 GCA_047611905.1 Gammaproteobacteria bacterium
CACATCGATATCACACAGTCGCAATTAACCCAGAACGAATTGCGCGAGAGCAATGAGCGTTTGAACATTGCGTTGGAAAATGCCCATCAAGGAATTTGGGAATGGTACCCGGATACGAATATATACCGGCAGTATGGATATTTGCGATTCGCAAATAGTCCTGAAACTGGAGAGTCGGGGATCACCGGGGAAAAGCTGAATGAGTTAACCCATCCGGATGATAGAGAGCCATTTAATCAAAAACTAGTCGCGTACTTGCGCGGCGACACAACCAGGTTCTTTTGCGAGATTCGCGCTGTGAACGGCGAGGGCATCTACCGTACCTATCTCCTACAGGGACAGGCTATGGAGCGGACGGTGGAGGGGCAGATTGTCCGCATTTTAGGTACTCACACCGATATTTCAGATAGAAAACGACATTCGCAACACCGCGACCTCGTGCTAGCTAATGCGGGGCAAGGCTTGTCGACCTGGCGTCTTCCAGTGGACGTCATTGAGTTTTCCGCTAATTGGTACGCCATATTCGGTTACGACCCAGGTGAGATAACGAATATTGCGACGGATTTTTCTGAGCGCATCCACCCTGACGACTACGCCGCTGGGCGCAACGCGCTAGTCGGCGTGCTCAAGAAGGGCGAAGACGGGTATCAGATCGAATACCGATTCCGATGTAAGAACGGTGACTACCGTTGGGTTATGGATAAGAGTCGTGTCGTGGAGCGCGACACAAATGGTAGTCCAACTCTGATTGTAGGCACTTATACAGATATTACTGCGCAGAAAATGGTGGAACACGATCTCAAAGAATCGCGGCGAGTACTGGAAATGGTACTCGATACGATTCCCGATATCGTTTATTGGAAAGACGCTGAAGGCCATATTCTAGGCGCGAATCGCCAATTCGCGATCGACGCAGGATTCAAAGATCCGAGTGAAGTCATTGGCTTGGCTGATGAGCAGCTACCATGGGCAGAATATGCGGAAATGTATCGCGCCGACGACAATGAGGTCATCTCAACGGGCAAACCAAAACTCGGAATTCGCCAGGCGTTTGTGGACGCGGATGGTGAGGAGTTACTCATCGAATCCAACAAGATCCCGATCTTTGACGATGCTGGAACCGCCGTCGGCGTCGTTGGGATATCTCAAGAAGTCACGAAAAAGCGTCAGCATGAAAAACGCTTAGAGAAGATCGCTGAGAGTATTACCGGTGGCGGTACCGAAAGGCTGCTCGATGTGTTGGCGAAAGGAGCTGCCGAAATTTGCGGAGTTCCGACAGTGTGTATCTCACAGTTCGACCACAAGGGCGTAACGGCGCACGTCGTATCCACGTTCCCTCTTAACGACTCTCTCAACGGTGCGACGTTTCCGGTGGGCGAATCGCCTGGTGTCGCAGCGTTAACCGGTGGCTCTTGTGTATTCTCCGGGAACGTTAAGTCTTTGTATCCGAACAACAAGATTCTCGGTAAACGCGATATCGAAAGTTTCTTGGGCAAGACGTTGATCGATTCCCAAGGGAATACGGTCGGGCTGATCGCGTTACTCGATAGTAAGCCGCTCGTGGACGCCGATTATGCTATGTCCGTACTCGACATTATCGGTGCGACTGCAGCTAACGAACTCCTGCGGGAACGGCGTGAAATCGACCTTAAAGAAAGTGAAGAGCGTTATCGAACGATTTACGACAATATGCCGGCGATGATCTGCATGATCGACGACGCGCATAATATTTTAGATGTGAACGATGCGTGGGCCATTGCAACGGGATTTAATCATCACGGGATGCTCGGTTCAAAATTCACGAATTACCTGTCGGCCAGTTCTGCCAAAGAGTTTTCAGCACTCCATCATTCAAATGACACGACAGCGGTGATCGAATATCCCGATCTTAATGTGGTCTGTAAGAATCTCAGCACGATAAAAGTCGCCTACAAGGCCGTGCGGGTCACCTCGCCAGAAGGGCTTCCGGTGATCATGACCGTTCTTGAAGATATTACCGATCGGGTCGCCGCACAACAACAACTTAACCTGGCCGCTACCGCGTTCGAAACTCACGAAGCGTTAGTTATTCGCGACGCCGACAAACGAATTCTCAGAGTTAACAAAGCGTTCAAGAATATTACCGGCTACACGGATAAGGATCTGCTAGGTACAACGCCAGGCGACTTGGGCAGCGGAGACAAGCTGGTTCCCGAAATTGCGGAAATCTGGGCGTCGGTCGACCGAACAGGTCAGTGGGACGGAGAGAGAGTCGATTATCGAGGAGACGGCTCTGCATTCTCAGCGTGGCAGACGATCACAGCGGTTACCGACCACAAAGGGAAGATTACTCACTACGTCGAGAATTTTACAGACGTATCCGAATTGAAGCAGGCGCTTGCCGATGCGGAACGCCTTGCACTGTTCGACCCATTGACCGAGCTACCGAATCGGCGTTATCTCGCAGAACATTTGGAAGCGAGCATTTCGTCGTCGCGACGGCACGGCACAACCGGCGCTCTTTTGTTTATTGATCTCGACCAATTCAAGAATATTAACGATTCGCTTGGGCACGCTGTCGGTGACGGACTACTTGTTCAAGTTGCTCAGCGCCTTTCAAGCATCGTTCGTACGGAAGACACGATCGCGCGGTTAGGGGGGGACGAGTTTGTTGTGATTTTGTCAGAACTCGGCAAAGAAGCGGATAAATGTGTCGATCAATCCCGGCGGGTCGCGGACAAAATTCATACCGAATTAGGGAGAGCCTATCGTGTCGATGGTCACCAGTTAAACATTACGCCAACGATTGGCGTAACGATGTTTCCGGAGGGCGGTAAAACTGCAGACGCGATCCTACAAGAAGCCGATTCCGCGATGTATCAAGGTAAAGCCGATGGTCGCAATGTCACGAAGTTTTTCCATCCAAGTATGCAGTCTGCAGCACAAGATCGGTTGGGATTAGAGCGCGATTTGCATACGGCAATCGTGCGCGATGAGTTGGCGCTATTCTTCCAGCCGCAATACGACAAGTACGGCAAAATGTTTGCGGCGGAGGCGTTGTTACGCTGGCAGCATCCGGAGCGTGGCTCTGTATCACCAGGCGTTTTCATTCCGATCGCAGAAGAATCAGGGCTCATATTAGAAATTGGCCGGTGGGTGTTTGTCCGGGCCATGGAATGCCTGCGCAGATGGGATCGCGATGGCACGATGTTCCTTGACCACTTGGCGATCAACGTGAGTTCACGCCAGTTTAGTTCCCCAGATTTCGTCCGCGATACGATCCGCGATCTGGTCGCGGTTGGCGTGCCGCCTCAGAGAGTCGTGATTGAGGTGACGGAAGGAACGGTTATCGAAAATTTCACCGAAACCGCGTTGAAGATGGAGCAATTGCGCGACATTGGGTTCCGCTTTTCCGTTGATGACTTTGGCATCGGTTACTCGTCGCTGTCCTATTTATCTCGCCTACCACTCGACCAACTAAAAATCGATCGATCATTTGTGACCGACGTCCTTGAGGATGTCAACGACGCTGTAATTGCTGAGACGATTATCGGTATGGGACGCAATTTGCACTTACAGACGATCGCGGAAGGTGTGGAGACCGAGGCCCAACTGGATTTCTTGGTCGCGCGCGGCTGCGAGGGATTCCAGGGCTTTCTATTCTCGCCAGGGGTTGCCGAAGACGAATTTCTCGCGCTGGACCGTATCTGGAAACGGGAGAAATGATGTGCCCTGGACGCTGATTCCAATGAACATCTCAAAGTTCAACACAAGGCTTAAGTCACTCGCACCATAATCAGCGTCGGACGTCCTCGTCCGTCTGTCGTAAATCTGTAAGGCCACCTCCGCCAAGTGTCGTTCGCAGATCGCCAGCGCTTGTCCCGAGCTACCACGGGATATCATCCGACTCGTGCACACATCGCCGACTGACGCTAAACTGGCCATTGCCCGTAAGTTTTCATTATAACTGCGCATTGCGCCCCCGGGGTCTACTACTATCGCGCTTTCTCCTTTGAGATTTCCGGCAACGGAGCTGCCACCGAGCACGATCGCATTACGCGAACGAGTCCGAGAATTTCTCGCCAACGAACGAGCTGCCGGTCATTTCGAACCGAGTTGTGATGGGTGGCTTACGCCGTCGGCCGAATTCAGTCGCAAAATGGGACAGCATGGGTTTCTAGGCCTCACCTGGCCCGAGAGTTACGGTGGCCAAGCAAGGACGCAGATGGATCGCTTCGTCGTAACGGCTGAAGTGCTGGCGTGGGGCGCGCCCGTCGCTAGGCATTGGATCGCCGATCGGCAAACCGGACCGTTACTGCTGAGAGTCGGCACGCAAGCGCAACGGCAGCGCTATCTCCCGCGGATTATTGCTGGTGAGTATGCATTCGCAATTGGTATGAGCGAACCAGACGCGGGTTCAGATCTAGCGAGTGTTCGAACGCATGCGACACAACAAGCCGGCGGCGGGTGGTTGCTTAACGGAACAAAAGTCTGGACAAGCAACGCGCACGAGTACGATGCGATGCTCGTATTTTGCCGCACCGGTGAAAAATCAGACAATAGACACGCGGGCTTCAGTCAATTTATTGTCGAGCGATCTCTTCCCGGGGTGACGATTAATCCAATTCGGTTAATTACCGGCCAGCATCATTTCAATGAAGTTGTTTTTGACAACGTCGAACTCTCGGATGAACATTTGCTCGGCAATGCGGGCGACGGTTGGGCGCAAGTTACTAGCGAACTGGCGTTTGAACGAAGCGGACCGGAACGGTTCCTAAGTACGTATCCCTTGCTTGCCCAGGCGGTAGACGCGGTTGGCGCTTCGGGCGATGCGCGCACGAGGGTCGTGATTGGTGGATTACTTGCCCAGATTTGGACGCTATACAACATGTCGATGAGGATATTCGGCCAATTAGCCGCGGGTAATAATGCCGATACCGAGGCAGTATTAGCTAAAGAACTCGGCGCACGCCTTGAAAAGCAAATAGCGGAAACCCTGCGATTAGTGATCGATTGCGCCCCGTCGATGGAGTCTGCGGACCGGACTCAGGCGCTAATGGCGAAAGCCATACTACATTCGCCCAGTTTCTCCTTGCGCGGCGGTACGAGTGAAATATTGCGCGGCATCGTTGCACGCGGACTTGGTTTGCGATGAGCGAGCACGATCTCATTATCGCGACGGCCGAACGCCTGTTTGGTGATCTGTGCACGTCTGAGACGATCTTAAGCGCAGAAAGCGGCCTGTGGCCGACTGCTTTGTGGGACGCGGTACAAGACAGCGGATTAAGCTTGGCATCGATACCTGAATCTTCTGGCGGTTCGGGTGCTCAATTGCTCGATGCATTTAACCTTCTTATCGTCGCGGGAAGCTACTCGACACCTATACCGTTCGCCGAAACATTTCTAGCCGCATGGGTCTTAGAGAACTGCGACCTCGCCGTGCCGGCGGGCCCTTTAACGATTGTACCGCCGGCCCAAAGCAGTGAGTTTCGCTTGACCAGACAATCTCAACAATGGCGCCTCAGTGGGACGGCTAGCCGCGTGCCGTTTGCACGTCACGCAGCAGGCATCGTGTTAGTCGCGAATTCCTCGGCGAGCGAATACGCGCTCACTTTGAAGCCAAGCCAATGCGAAATTACGCATGCTACGAATATGGCAAACGAAGCGCGCGATTCGATCAGTTGTAGAGACGTAATTGTCGACGACAGGGATGTTGCTGAAGTCGCAGATCCTGTGAGCAGCAACACCTTGACGTTAATGAGTGCGCTGGCGCGTGCGTGTCAAATGGCCGGTGCACTCGATCGAATTCTCTATCAATCGATTAACTACGTGCGTGAACGCGAACAGTTTGGCCGACCGCTAGCGAAGTTTCAGGCCATTCAGCACCACGTTGCGACATTAGCAGGTGAAGCCGCAGCGGCAAGCGTGGCCGCGCAGGCGGCTGCGCAAGTTGTCGATGTGCACGGAATCCGTGCCGCGGAACTAGAAATTGCGGCGGCAAAATCTCGCACCGGCACGGCCGCGGGAGTCGGTGCAGAGATCGCTCATCAAGTTCACGGTGCGATGGGCTTCACCCAAGAGTATCCGCTGCATTATGCGACACGGCGTCTGTGGAGCTGGCGCGATGAATTCGGCAATGAAGCTTACTGGGCGGACCGGCTCGCGAGCCTCGTGTTGCGTCACGGCGGTGACCAAGTCTGGCCCGCACTCACCGCGCGCGCCGGTGTTGCTTCACAATGACCGCACGACGTGAATAGCATTTCGTGAATAGAAAAACAGTAGAAACTACCGAAGGAGCTTGAGTTTGACTGCAATTCAGTTACCCATGGGCAAGACCGCTTTGCTTGTTATGGATGTGCCAAA
>JBLFWZ010000265.1:0-6329 GCA_047611905.1 Gammaproteobacteria bacterium
CAAAGTTGGTTGAAGAGCTGGAAGAGATGATCAAACGTGAAGGCGCAGAAACGATCGCGGCGTTCGTTGCGGAACCCGTGATGGGCGCGGGTGGCGTGATCGTGCCACCGGCAACGTACTATCCTGCGATGCAAGCTGTTCTGAAAGAACACGATATATTATTCATTGCCGACGAAGTCATCTGTGGGTTTGGACGACTCGGACAAGCATGGGGAAGTCTTGCGCTTGGCATCGAACCGGATCTTGTCACGATTGCGAAGGGCTTAACGAGCGGCTATGCGCCGCTATCGGCGTCGCTCATATCCGAAAAAATCTGGTCGGTCATTGAAGAACACGGCGACGAGATTGCACAATTCAACCACGGGCAGACCTATAGCGGCCACCCGATTTGCACCGCGGCCGCACACGCGAATATCGATATAATGGAAAATGAATCCCTGTTCGCGCGCGCGGCCGAAACGGGGATCTATCTGCAGCAGCGGCTACGCGAAGAGTTCTCCGACCATCCACACGTAGGTGAAGTACGTGGAATCGGCATGATAGCGGCGATCGATGTGGTGAAAGATCGCGACGATCGCAGCCTCTTCGCTGCGGAGTTGAAGGTACCTGCGAAATTGTTTCGTGGAGTCTTGGACCGCGGGGTCATCTCGCGCGCTAGTGGAGTTTCTGCACTAGCCGTCTGTCCGCCCTACGTTATTTCTCGTAGTGAGATCGATACGGTTGTGGGCGCCATGCGGGAGACGCTAGACGATGTGGTTAGCAAAGTAGCGTAGGACGTTGCACGAGCTAAACTGATTTCAGGCGGACGCGCCGTCACAGAACATTATTGCGATGCTTGGAACGCGATCTCTATGGCGATAATTACGCTGGGTTGATGGAAGCGGACCAGGCGCTAGAGCGGTTCAAGATAGCCGGCATCGAAGCAGTCGGCCGCACGTATTTCAACCTGCGAGCTTACAAAAATTAAAAGCGTTCTGATCAAAGCGGCGCCGTAACGGGGCAGATCCAGAGTGGCTCTATAAAGAGTAGCGTTGAAATACAACGAGCAATATCTGCAGCTGCTTACTCACTCAGCTAACGTGGGGCTATCGATTTGGGGATCGAGGAAAATGTTCAAGGAAAACGCGTTAGCACCTCGGCGTATCCTGCATGAGTCGGATTCGTTGAATCCCATATGCGGAATTCTGCCGACGCCTTTCCGCCAAATTATTCCTGCGAGATAATTTTCGAGCCTTGCCCGGATTATCGTCACTTCGAATTTCGAGAATCCGCGGCCCGAAGCTGCGACAATCAACTCCAGAGTCCGACATAGGGTTGGACCATAACCGGCGGCACGCACCATGACAGAACTCGTCTTGATACCCGGATTGCTTTGCACTGAGCTACTTTGGCAACATCAAATTCGTCATCTCAATGACGTGGCTGACATGATTGTTCCTGATGTTAGCGGCGCCAACAGTATCACGCAGCTCGCGCAAGCCGTTTTAGACAATAGCCCCGCGCAGTTCGCGCTTTGCGGATTGTCCATGGGTGGCATTATTTCGCATGAAATTATGCGCATTGCACCGGAGCGAGTTACGAAACTCGCGTTACTCGATACCACTGCTCGACCCGAGATGCCGGAGCAAACGGTGAAGCGCAAAGGATTACTAGCCATGGCCGATCGAGGCGAGTTCGCTCAGGTACCGATGGCCATCATGCCCGCGCTTGTCCATCGCGATCGAGCCACCGATATCACGCTTAGCACTGAAATCTGTGCGATGGCGGCAGAAGTTGGAGTGGCGGCTTTTCGGCGCCAGGTTGCTGCAATCATCGGACGGCCGGACGCCCGCGAGCGCCTAAGAGGTTATGCTTGTCCGACATTGGTTTTGTGCGGCCGCGAAGATGCTATCACGACACTGGAAATGCATGAAGAAATGGCAAACGCGATCCCTAATGCGAAACTTGCCGTCATTGAACAATGCGGCCACGTGGCGACGATGGAACGTCCGCAGGCCGTGACTGCGCTGCTCCGGCAATGGTTACTGTATGGTTAGAGTTTCGGGGACAGTACATTTAATTCCCCACATCATTCAGATCGATCTTCGCGGAGAATAACCACCTCGGACGCGATACGCTGACGTGATGCATTGATCTCTCGAAGAGGGGTAGTGAATACGCATGAGGTTGGCGCGAATTACAGTTGCGGCTGATAGAACGAAGTGCGAACGCTCTATCAACCACGACGAATAAATCGGGGTCGACTGGTTTACTAGTCGGCTACCCCGTTATCCGGAATTACAGTTGCACTGGCAGCTTGTAATGCGTGCGCATGATCCGGTCGCGATGTTCAATCACAATTGGGTCCATTGCCGTAATAATTTCCGCGGGTGTATTCATAAACATCGGCCGAGCATCTGGATTCATCGGCATTTCTTCTGCTGGTTGGAGGACCACAAAGTTGCTGAAGGCGGCCCAATAGAAATCAGCAGCCGTCACCGATTGTCCGACGAGATAATCGCTGCCGCGTTCTTTCTGTGCTTTTAATATGGCGGCAAGTTCAGCTATAAACGCACTGACCCTTGTGTTGGCTGCGGCGGCATCGGCTTCGCGATAGCCATATTTTATGCCGAATCCCGACACGTCGGTTCCTGGGGCAGGGCGCACCAAGTCGAGTCGCCGATTCCAGCCAAATCCCAGTTCACCACAAATTTCATGGCAAATGCCTAACACCTGGATGCGCTCCTTTGAGTTTTCGGGCACGAGCCGTTTCTGTGGTGCCAGTCGTTCGAGTAGCATCAAAATATCATCCCAGCGATTGATCGGGGGTTCGTCGTCCCATGCAACAACTGGTGCACTATTCGTTCCAGACCACGCGACTAATTCAGGGTTGTCGGCCATCGGTATTTGGTAGGCGACTTTGAAATCCAGTGATTTGAAATCTATCATCGCTTTTGCGGCGACACCCCATGCGCTTGGCATGGCTTTTACTATGACGATGCGAAGGCCGTCGGCCTTAATCGCTTCATTAATATCGATGGTTTGCATTTATTGTCTCCATTGTGTTTACGTGGCTATCTACGGTCTCAGTTCTGCGGCCAGTCTACTTATTTTCAAGTTTCCTGAACAACTCATTCATTTTCCGGATCCAAGCAGCAGATCATTCTATAACGACAGAGACAAACAAACCGCCCACGCTGCTTCACTTGACAGTATCTCGTTTCGACCCTAGCGTGGCTCTTGCACCAGGACCGCCGGGTGTGGGGAGCACGACCATGAAACTATGGGACGTCTCGTCCTTTTTAGCTTCAATGGGAGCACAACGATGCTTGGCCGCCGACCTTACCGTTTTACCATGCTGTTTCTTATCACTATGCCCTTAACGGCTTACCCCTTCGATACGTCGCGTATTTCAGATCCTGAAGTAAAAGCCTGCGTCGAGCGCGCTCTGCCGAGCAAGGCCGCACGTCAGATCCAAAAATTGCAGGCCGTTGGTAACGATGGATTCGTGCGTGAAACGGTCCGAGAAATGTGGTGGATGCGTTCCGACACCAACGATTCGAGGCTCTTGTTACGAACCCTAGAGCCCTTCAACGATCGAGGTGTTTCGGTGTTGGTCAACGATGACGCGTCGAGGAACAAGGTTAGCTATACGTCATATTCGCCCCAATTTAAACGCACCCGTAGAGTCTCTGGTGAGTCTGTGTTTGGTACGATTATTACTAGCGATTTTACTTACGACGATTTCTCGTACTTCTATCGACGTGACGATCGCGAGCAAGTAGAGCGTCGCGACGACCGCGTTGTTGATGACCTTCCGGTCTACATCCTCGAGACTATAAAACCGCGTGACAATGCAAGTTATAGCCTAGTGCGATTTTTCATCGACCAAGAAAAATGCGTGCCTGTGCGTACTGAGTTCTTAGCCCCCAATGGTGAGCTGCGCAAAGAGCAAGTTGCCGATCGCGAACAGATTCTGCAAGTGGGTGATCGTTGGATCCCTCATTTGGTGACCATGACGGATCACAAATTAAATACCCACAGCATCTATTTCGTGCAGGAAATCGACATCGATCCCGAGTTGGATAGCGGGATGTTCGAGCGTACAGCGTTGTTGCGTGGCGGGAACTAGTTGAGCGATTGTCGCGAGCGGTAAGTCGCCGCTATTGTTATCCGAATGAATTTTAGCGAGCGTGTGATCACTCGGGTATTGGAAGGTCTAATTACCGCTCCGAGCCGCGTGCTGTTAGTGGCGCTTTTTCTTGGCGCAATTTCGATCAGCGGACTGCTAAGCTGGCCCGGGCCGCAGTTCTCACTTACTGTCGATCCTTCCTTGCGCGCGCTATTACCACGCGACGGCAAAGAAACCGCGATTTTCGACGAAACGACCGCGCGCTACACAAGCGACGATCTATTGTTCGTGGCGTGGGTGGGCGACGACTTGTTTACGCCGACACGACTTGCCGCCCTGAAAAAATTCACGCGTGAAGTCGAAGAAATTCCTGGTGTGGAGGATGTCGAAGGGCTGGCAACGGCGCTGCGGAGCGTAACCCACGACGACTATACTGACGTTCACGCCTACCTTGCCGACCCGCCGGACACTCTTGCTGGGGCATTGGACATTCGCGACGCCGCGACCAGCAATCCGCTTTACGCCGGTTATCTAATATCTCGCGACGGACGTGGTACGTTGCTAGCGGTTCGTTTCTCGCCCGATTTGAGCGCAGCGGTCCAACTAGAGATAGTCGAAAAAATTGCCGCTGCCTCACGCATTGCAGCTGGCGATACCGAACAGTTTTTGTCAGGGCCGTTGTTCGTGCGCTTGGCGATGAGCCGACTGCTTCTAAGTGACTTGCTACATGTTATGCCCTTAGCGGTAGCTGCAACTCTGTTCGTCGCGGCGCTTGGTTTTCGCCATTTTCACGGCATTTTGGTTCCGCTCGCTGCTAATGGGCTGGCATTGACCATGATGTTGGCGGCATTTGTGCGCAACGGTCACGCGTTAAGTTACGTCACGGTCATTCTGCCGCCAACGGTGTACGTGATCGGCTTCGCCTATGCGATACATCTCATCAGTGATTTCGATCGGCAACGCGCATCAGGCCATAGCGCCGGCGATGCGGCTCGCAATTCGCTACGTAAAATGGCCGCACCGGTTAGTTTTGCTGCGTTAACCACAATAATTGGATTTGCCTCGCTAACGAGCAGCGACATCGACTCGATCCGATTGTTTGGCGGCTATGCGGCGTTTGGCACTGCACTCGCGTGGCTCGTAACGCTGACCTTTGTGCCGGCGGCGCTGGCCGTGTGGCCGCTCAAATATAGAAAGCGTGCAAGTCGCAGTGGTGGCTCGCGCATCGCAGCAACGCTCACGGAGTTTGCAGTGCGGCGCAAGCGTTGGGTGTTGACGGCTGGGTTCTTGCTCGCCGTATGGTCTGTAGTGGGAATGTTGCGCATTGAGGTTGGTACGGATTACCTGGCGAATTTTTCTCCGGAAAGCACACAGCGGCAACATTTCGAGCGGCTAAACACACTGTTCGCTGGCGCGGTTCCGTTGCAGGTGGTGCTCAGCGCCGAAGCCGTCGATACGTTCAAATCCCGCGATGCTTTGCGAGCTGTAGCGGAGTTGCAAGCGTGGTTGCTTCTGCAGCCAGAGGTTGGCGGCGTGTATAGCCTTCTCGATTACGTCGCCGAAATAGAACAGACGCTAATGCCGGAAGACGTCGACGACGATCCGGTTCCGGCTTCGACAGCGTTGGCAAGCCATATGATATTACTTGGCGCCGGTGAAGATATACGACGTTTCGCCGACAGTAGCTTTCGCACCACGCTACTCCAAGTGCGTGCACGCAGCATCGCGAGCCCCGATCTGAATGCGCTCTCGGACCGCATCGTAGCGCGGCTAGAAAAGCTACCGACAGGCCTCGAGGGTCATGTCACCGGGAGCTCGTATCTTATTGCGCGCACTTTGGACGACGTCACTCATGGGCAAATGTTGAGCATGGCCGCCTCGATCCTGCCCATTTTTCTGATCTTGTCGTGGATGCTGCGCTCATTACGCTTGGGCGCATTGGCTTTGATACCAAACATATTGCCTATCCTCGCGTTCTTCGGGGTTTTAGGCTGGAGTGGCATTACGCTTAACCTTACGACGAGTCTCATTGCCGCGCTGGTATTTGGCGTCGCCGTCGATGACACCATCCATCTGCTAACGCGCTTGCGTGCTAACGCCGACGCAATTGCAGATCGTAGCGCCGCGTTGCGCGCCACGCTTCGAGAAATAATTCGACCCGTGAGTCTTACTACCGCGGGTGTCGCACTCGGCTTCCTCGCATTGATCGACGGAGAGC
>JBLFWZ010000266.1:0-6324 GCA_047611905.1 Gammaproteobacteria bacterium
TGCGACGAACTAGCGCCCGGCGCAATCAATGTCGACGAATTGCATGATGCCCTTCTTTTGATGGGCGCGATAACTGAGGAAGAAGCGGGCGTATTCGGTGCCGGCAAATGGCATTCAATGTTCGACGATTTGTGTTCAACGGGCCGTGCTGTTCAAATTCGAAACGCCGGCTCGCCGACATTATGGGTGGCGAGTGAGCGCTACGCAGAGCTTCAGATGCTTTGGTCAGATCGCAAGCCTATGCCGGGCTCACCGAATGGTGCGCTCAAAATGTTCTCCGCCTTATCCTTCGACGAGGCACTCATCGCGCTCGTCCGTTCGCGCCTTGATAATACTGGGCCGCAGACTGATACCTCGATTGGTGCGGCGCTCGGCATCTCACCGTCATCGATTAAATCGGCATTAAGCGCATTAGAAAATCGTGGCATTGTGTTTCAGGGTCGGTTCACACCTGGGGTTACCACGAAAGAATGGTGCGACCGTCGCGTTCTGGCCCGCATCCACCGCTACACCTTGCGCCGTTTGCGCGCCGAGATAGAGGCGGTTCCAGCGTCAGTTTATTTGCGCTTTCTGTTCGAGTGGCAGCGAGTGGCAGCGCAAACGCAAGTTGAAGGGCCGCAAGCGACCGCAGCGATCATTGAGCAGCTCGCTGGATTTGAAGTGGCCGCTGCGGCATGGGAAACTGAGGTGCTGCCCGCAAGAATTCGAGATTTTCGTCCTGATTATTTGGATCAGCTGCATTCAAGCGGGCGCACCGTGTGGCTACGATTGAATCCTAAGCGTTACACGACGGGAACGTCAGTGGGGCCACTAAAGTCCACACCAATCGCGTTAATTCCAAGGGTCGATCTGAAAAACTGGCTCGCTATGGTGGATTCCCCCGAGGAAGATCACGAGAATTACTTCAGCGGTGTCGCGAAAATGATTCTGACGGTTCTGAAAGAACGCGGCGCTGCGTTCTTCGACGACATTGTCGATCGTTGCGGCGTGCTTAAATCTCAATGTGAACTAGCGCTCGGTGAGCTTGCAGCAGCGGGATTAATCACGGCGGACAGTTTTTCCGGTTTGAGAATATTGCTTGTTCCGGCCAGTAAGCGCCGGCCGCTGAACGGTTCGCGCCGTCGCGGAACTCCGATTGCGAGCGTCGATACAGTAGGGCGTTGGGATCTGATTCCACGAACACAAGGCAACAACCTCGCGCGGTTTGACAGCGACGGGCCGACCATGGAGCGCATCGTAAACACATTACTAAATCGCTATGGGATCGTTTTTAAGCGCGTACTCGAACGCGAGACCGCGCTGGCGCCGTGGCGATATCTGCTCTGGGCGCTGCGCCGGATGGAGGCCCGTGGCGAAGTACGTGGCGGCCGCTTCGTCGCAGGGTTTTCCGGCGAACAGTTCGCCCTTCCTGCAGCTGTTGATGCATTACGCCGAATAAACAAATGCCCAAGCAACGGCGAGATTGTCGTTGTCAGTGCGACCGATCCACTGAATCTTGCGGGTGTCATTACACCAGGGCTTCGTATTCCGGCAACGACTAAAAATCAGATTGCATACTTGGACGGCGAGCCCGTGGCAGTGCGGATCGGGGAGGATTTAAGAATGCTAAAAGAATGCCCTAGTGGTGTTGAGCTACGGGTGCGTACCTCACTAATAAAGCAGCCTCGCACGACGAACAGACATCGCTTGTCCGGGCGTTGAATATGAGTGCAAGAACGTCAAATCAATGAACACAGACCACGCTCGGGAAATTGATGCCGGCTCACGCTTTGAATTTGGACGAAATTGGCGTCAGTTTCTAGCCAGCGTCGACGAGCAGCGTATTCAACTTGCAATGCAGTCGTTGCAGTCGTTGCTCGGGCGTGATGTTGCCGGCGCTCGTTTTCTAGATGTGGGCTCAGGTAGTGGTCTGTTTAGCCTAGCGGCGCGACGGCTCGGCGCGACAGTCCTATCGTTCGATTTCGATCCAGAATCCGTCGCCTGCACCAGCGAATTACGTCGATTGCATCAACCAAACGATCCGCAATGGTCGGTCGAACGTGGTTCGGCGCTTGATCGGAATTACCTCGCAACACTTGGGCAATGGGACATCGTGTACTCCTGGGGCGTCCTTCACCATACCGGCAGCATGTGGGATGCTTTGGAACAGATATCGGATCTGGTGGCTGAAAACGGCATGCTAGCGCTCGGACTTTACAATGACCAAGGACGCGCGAGTGCCATGTGGCTACGTATAAAGCAGTTATACAACCGGCTACCGAGTCGATTGAGATGGGTCGTTATGCTGCCGGCCGCGGCGCGCTTATGGGGTCCTACATCGGTTCGAGATCTCTTCAAAGGGGCTCCGCTACAAACGTGGAGTAGCTATGCAAGAGACAGCGTGCGTGGCATGTCCCCGTGGCACGACCTAGTAGATTGGGTCGGTGGCTTGCCGTTCGAGGTCGCAAAGCCGGAACAACTGCTCGATTTCTATCGGCCACGCGGTTTCGAATTAACGAAATTAAAAACCTGTGCGGGCGGTATCGGGTGCAATGAGTTCGTCTTTCGGCGCCGAGCGACGCAAAAAGTGAACCCACAGATGTAGGTCAGCGCGGCGGTACTTAGTTCAAAAGACCATAGGTCGCGCGCAATCGGTGTGTCTGGGGGGAGCGTTCGAGCTTGCTCAAACAATCTCAGTCTGCACTCTATACTGATTTGGATTTGGAAATGTCCATGTGAAAATCCTCTTAGCACCAGATTCGTTCAAGGAAAGTTTGAGTGCGATCGCCGTCGCCGACGCCTTGGAACAAGGGATCCGACGGGTCATGCCGGACGCCCATTGCATCAAGGTCCCGATGGCCGACGGTGGCGAAGGGACCGTCTCAGCGCTTCTCGCCGCCACTGAAGGGAAACGTTTCCGCAAAACAGTAATGGGCCCGCTAGGGGATCCCGTTATCGCTTCATACGGCATGTTCGGTGATGGTAAGACTGCGGTTATTGAAATGGCCGCGGCTTGCGGTCTGCACCTCGTTCCCCAGCATTTACGAAATCCTCTACGAACCACCAGTTACGGGACCGGCGAATTGATTAAGGCGGCGCTCGACCGTGGTGCGCAAAAGATAATTATCGGTGTGGGTGGGTCGTCGACTAACGACTGCGGCGCAGGCATGGCTCAGGCGCTGGGGGTCAAAATAATGGGTCGCGATGGGTCGTTCCTGCGGCCTGGCCTTGCTGGGGGCGATTTGCGCAAAGTCAGTGATATCGATCGTATTGAGCCTACGGCACGACTAGCAGGCGTGGAAATTTCAATCGCGTGCGATGTTGAGAACTATCTGGTCGGGCGTAACGGCGCAAGCCACATCTATGGTCCGCAAAAAGGTGCGTCAAGCGAACAAGTACGCACTCTTGATCGAAATTTACGCCATTTCGCTCAGATAATTGAGCGCGATCTTGGGATAAACGTACTGCGCTTAAAAGGCGCTGGAGCAGGCGGCGGAATGGCCGCCGGCTTGGCTGCGTTTACGAATGGCCGGCTTCGTTCCGGAATCGAGCTCGTTATAGAAACCGCAGACCTGGAACAACGCCTCGACGGCATCGACGTGGTCATTACCGGCGAAGGCCGTATCGATGCCCAAACGGCTTTTGGCAAGGTTGCCGCTGGTGTTGCGGCGCTGGCCGGTCGCAAAGGTATTCCCGTTGTGGCGCTGGGCGGTAGTTTGGCGCCAGATGCGCATCGTGTATTTGCGTCTGGGATAGACGCGCTGGAAAGCACGATCGTACGCGATATGTCCTTATCAGAGGCCATGGGAAGTGCACGCCGAAATATCCGCGAAGCCGGCGAGCGGATCGCTAAATGGTTACTGCTCGCCGAAAAATTGTCACGTCGGAGTGATTGAAAAAGCAGCCGATGCTGTTGATTTATAAATAAATCTGCAGAGTTTTGAGATTTTTGAAGTTGCGCGCGCTGCTGTTACATTCGTTCATCCCCTTCCTCCCAGGACTCTGATCCAGTTGCTGGGTGACGAGCTTCCCTCGACGTAAATGAAAATTGTGGTCCAACGGACGACGTTAAGTTAATTATTATTCCCGTTAAGGAATAATTTATAGATTAGTCGCGCCTATTAGCAATTTACTCCGAATATGAAGTAAATTCTGTCAGAGAGCATATTTCGTTCTAATTATTTCAATAGAGGGAGAATATGGACTTAAATGAGTTCGGTCGTCAAATTCGTCTCCAGCGTCGCCAACACGGTTTAAGGCAAGCTGAACTCGCTGCTATGGCTGGCGTTGGAACGAGATTCGTTTCTGATTTAGAGAACGGCAAGTCGACGTTAGAACTTGGACGCGTGATTCGCGTCGCAGATATTGTGGGTCTCTCAATCTCTGTTAATCGGAAATCGTGGAAACAGTACTTGACCGAAGATGAAATCTGAGCTCGAGGTCTTTCATGGCTCGAATCGACTCGGCCACCTTGTTGAGGAAGCGACCGGTAATTGGGCATTCATATACTCGCCCGAATTCTTAGCGGAGCGACCAGCGGGGGTGACCGTATCGCTAAGGCTGCCGCCCCGAGATGATCCTTATGGGGGAGACGACGTCGTGTCCCTGTTCCGCAACTTGCTGCCCGATGGTGACATTCGACGACAGTTGGCACGCAAAATCGGTGTGTCCGAAGGAAACGACTTCAGATTGCTCGGCGCCATATGCGGAGACTGCGTCGGTGCGTTGCGTCTCGCTGCTCCTGGCGAGCTAGCAACTCAAGAGAGCGAACTTCGGCTACTTAACGAGCACGATCTCAGAAACGTGGTCGCCGCGTTGCCGCTTCATCCGTTGCTAATCGATGTCGAGGGGGTTCGTTTAAGTCTGCCCGGTGAACAACATAAAATTCCCGTTCGCTATGACGGCGAGCGAATCTCGTTAACCTTTGGTAATGCCTTGAGCTCGCATATTGCAAAACCGGCCAAGGCGGGACTTCGCGAGTCCGTCATGAACGAAGGATTTTGCTTGCAGCTAGCGGCAACGCTTGGTTTGGAAACCGCAAAAAGCATCATTCGTCATGGGGCAGTTACGCTACTGGTTGTTGACCGTCTTGATCGCGTGCAGCGCGACGGTCAGTGGCAGCCTGTGCACATGGAAGACTTCGCTCAGCTAATGGCCGCGCGACCGGAACAACAGTACCAACGAGAAGGCGGGCTCGGCGTAGCGGACTGCATCACATGCATCAAACAGTACAGCGTGATGCCGGCAGCAGACATGCGCTCATTGCTACGTTGGCTGGTATTTTCTTTTTTAATTGGAAATGGCGGAGGCCACGCAAAGCAACTTGCAATGAGACATCTAGCCGAGGGGCCGCGCTTAGCACCGTTTTACGGGTTAATGTCTACACATGTCTATCCGGCCTTAAATTCTAGGCTCGCCATGTCTATCGGCAATGAAGATAGACCGGATTGGATTATTCCTGCGCGATGGCGAGAATTGGCTGCCGCAATAGACGTTCGTGGCGCCTATGTGTTGGAAATATTGCGCGATTTTGCCGAGCGCGCGCCACATGCTGCAGCTCAGGTAGCCGATCAATTTCAGCGGCAAAACGGTTTTGCCTCGGTGGTGCGGGATATCCGGTCGTTAGTCGAGCGACGCGCGCGTCAGACCTTGGTTTCGTTGGAAGCGGAACGGATCTAACGAACATTTTTCGCGCACAGCGACCGGCAGCTTAACGACGCTCATCTTCGTTGAGTCTCGCAAGGCCCGCGGCTCAAATCGTGTTGTATTCGAGTTGCCGTTCGGCAGCCGTCATGAGGTCGAACTTAGGCTAGGAGCCTGTCGGACGTAGGGCGTTCTACTTAGCTAGTGCTTCCTGCTCCGCCCTATCTCCCCCATCCATGGGGTCGTACCTCCTGCATATATGGACCCACTCCGGTTTGCAAGACATTCGATCATTGATGTGAGAAAAAATCATTGCTCTCATATATCCGGCCTTTCAATGGAAGTGTTTTGACTTCCTGGCCCCGATGGTTATTTGCGCTCATCCTCCTCATCATCCCTCCGGCCTTGTTACGGCCTTTGCAGGAAACAGGTTTTGAATGAACCGGTCTGACCTATCTCACCATCCGATCTCTTGTCTTCGGCTCTGGCTTCCTGCTTCGCCCTACCTCCCCCGTCCCTGGGGTCTCATGCAACTGAAAGAAAAGGTTCCTCGCTCAATGGAAGAAAGCAAACATTAATCGTTGCCATCCGCCGAATTCTATTGACGTGCTCATGGCGCCACACGATACGTCTCGCCTTTAGCCGTAATGACCCACGCCATCCGAGCCATTTTATTGGCCACCGCAACACAAGCCTTGTTGT
>JBLFWZ010000267.1:0-6323 GCA_047611905.1 Gammaproteobacteria bacterium
TTCGGAATCGCTCCGATTGTTTGCGCGTTTGCCTTGCGTGTTGCGGGGGCGTGAGGACGGTTTTTCTTCTTTCGGTTTAGACTCGTCGACTCTCAATTCGCGGCCTTGAAAATCGCTGCCGTTGAGGGCTTCGATGGCCTCAACAGCTTCGTTTTCATTTTCCATTTCAACGAATCCGTAGCCGCGTGAGCGCTGCGTTCGCCGATCAAAGATGACTTCCACAGAATTGACAGCTCCGTATGGTTCGAAAGCGGCGCGCAACTCTGCGTCCTGCACGTTATATGGTAGGTTCCCGACGTAAATATTCATTAGTTTTGCTCGTTGTTGATCTGCTTATTCGTAACGTATCACTCGAATCGTCGAGTCGATGCATGTGCCGCCTCGAAACGTCAGTCTCATGATTGGGATGAAAATACCCTGGCGATCAAACTCACGTGGTGCCCGTAACGGGAATGCACATGAGGACGCTGACGCCACTCCTCTGGCGCAGGGGGAGTGCGCGCGCATTCAAGCATATTCGCCGTAATCGCGCAATCAGGTGCCGCTTTGGC
This sequence comes from Gammaproteobacteria bacterium, assembly GCA_047611905.1. Classification (GTDB taxonomy): domain Bacteria; phylum Pseudomonadota; class Gammaproteobacteria; genus UBA11873. Next base: position 552 of record JBLFWZ010000267.1, read on the forward strand.
TTTCAAATTTTCAGCCGGTAAACGCTTGAATCCCAGTTTGCGCCCGACCTAATATCAACGCGTGTACGTCGTGCGTCCCCTCGTAAGTATTCACGGCTTCAAGATTCATCAGATGCCTGATTACGTGATATTCGTCCGAGATGCCGTTGCCGCCGTGCATGTCGCGTGCGACTCGTGCGATGTCGAGCGCTTTTCCGCAATTGTTGCGTTTGAGTAGGGAGATGGCTTCCGGCGATCCGTGGCCCGCGTCGATCATACGACCTAGCTGCAGTGATCCCAGTAATCCCAAAGTTATCTCGGTTTGCATGTCGGCGAGTTTTTTCTGCACTAGCTGATTAGCGGCTAACGGTCGACCGAATTGATGGCGTTCTAGCGTGTATGAAAGAGCAGCATGCCAACAAAATTCAGCGGCGCCCATCGCACCCCAACTGATGCCGTAGCGTGCTCGATTCAGACATCCGAATGGACCTCGTAGGCCTTTGACGTTCGGCAAGAGATGTGCCTCGCTCACGAATACGTCATCCATAACAATCTCGCCGGTCGTCGAGGCTCGCAGCGAAAACTTTCCTTCAATCTTCGGTGCGGAAAGCCCAGGCATGCCTTTTTCGAGAACGAAGCCGCGAATAACGCCGTCATCTGTCTTCGCCCAGATGACGAAAACATCCGCTAACGGCGAGTTCGTGATCCACATCTTATTACCGCTTAACAAGTAACCGCCGTTGGTCGATTTTGCGCGTGTCGTCATGCCGCCTGGATCTGACCCGTGGTCGGGCTCTGTCAAACCGAAACAGCCGATCCATTCGCCTGTGGCGAGTTTTGGGAGGTATTTTTGGCGCTGCTCTTCGGTGCCATAGGCATAAATGGGGTGCATGACTAAACTCGATTGCACGCTCATCGCCGAGCGAAACCCGGAGTCCACCCGCTCAACCTCCCGAGCAACGAGGCCATAGGCGACGTAGCTTGCGCCGGCACCGCCGTAGCGTTGTGGAATAGTGAGCCCGAGCATCCCCAGTTCGCCAAATTCGTTCATGATGCCTCGATCAAAATTTTCATGTCGATGGATGTCGAGGACTCTTGGCATCAATTGTCCCTGGCAGAATTGGCGGGCAGATTCGCTGATTAATCGCTCATCCTCGGTCAACTGACCGTTAAGTCCCAGCGGGTCTTGCCAGTCAAACGGCCCCTCCGCTGTTGCCTGAGATTCGGCCGTCTCGCTCGGAGATTGTGCATTCATAATCGCAGTGTTTCCATTTTAGTTATAGGCATCGTGCGCGCCCGGCGGGCCAACTATTTCTATCGACCAGCTAGTCACTTTAACCAGCGCAATCGGACTGTCAACGCAGGATATCGATATAAACCCGCTAAGGGTTATTGGAGCTATGCTGTAACCTGGTCCAGCCGACTAGGCATCCGTACCGTCGAGCAGGCACGGGAACGTAGTGACGCTCGATTTGGTTGGAAGGTGTGGGTATATTGTGCGCCTCCGATAGGTTACTAGTTTGTCGGACGGTGGTGCTGATTTTTGTACAGGAGGACGGCTTGGTCGCGGTCTATTTATGGATAAAGTTGTAGCTAACGTGGATGAAGCAATCGCTGGTATCACCAGCGGAATGACGCTAATGATTGGCGGGTTTGGCGTGTGTGGGATCCCGGAAAACACCATTGCGGCGCTGGCAAATACAACGGTGAGCGAACTCACGTGTATTTCCAATAATGCGGGTGTCGGCGACTTTGGGCTTGGATTGCTTCTTAAAGACCGCCGCATCAAAAAAATGATTGCATCTTACGTCGGCGAAAATGACGAATTTGAACGCCAAATGTTGAGCGGTGAACTCGACGTTGATTTGATACCCCAAGGCTCACTCGCGGAACGCTGTCGAGCCGGCGGCGCCGGTATACCGGCGTTTTTTACACCCGCAGGGTACGGCACAGAGGTTGCTGAGGGTAAAGAAGTGCGGGTATTTAACGGTAAACCGCATATTTTGGAACACGCGCTAACAGCCGATTTCGCCATAGTGAAAGCCTGGAAAGGCGATCGAGCCGGAAATCTCATCTTCAAAGGATCGGCGCGCAACTTTAATCCAGTGATGGCGATGGCAGGTAGTGTTACGGTCGCCGAAGTCGAAGAACTGGTCGATAACGGCGAGCTAAATCCAAACGAGGTACATACGCCGGGCATTTTCGTGCAACGGATTTTCCAAGGCGCAAACTACATCAAACCGATCGAGCAGCGAACGGTACGCTCACGTGACTGAACGAGGTCTGAACTTGGCTCGTTCCCAAATGCGATAATGAAGAAGCGACATGGCACTGAATAAAGAAGGTATTGCGCAACGCATCGCTCAAGATTTACGTAGCGGTTGGTACGTTAACCTTGGGATTGGAATCCCAACCCTGGTGGCGAACTACGTGCCGCCTGGCATCGAAGTGGAATTTCAGTCCGAGAACGGGATTCTAGGAATGGGACCGTTTCCATTCGACGGCGATGAGGACCCTGATCTCATCAATGCGGGGAAGCAGACCGTCACTCTATTACCCGGCGCATCGTTATTTGATTCTTCGATGAGTTTCGCGATGATTCGCGGCCGACACGTGCAGTTAACCGTGCTCGGTGGAATGGAAGTATCAGATTCAGGCGATATCGCCAACTGGAAGATCCCTGGTGCCATGGTGAAAGGGATGGGCGGGGCGATGGATTTGGTAGCCTCCGCGAAAAACATCATCGTGGCCATGATGCACACAAATAAAGCGGGTGAATCGAAATTGCTCGCGCAATGTACTCTGCCGCTAACCGGCGTAAAGTGCGTCAGCCGCGTGGTATCGAATCTTGCGGTACTCGACGTGACTCCTTCGGGGTTTAAATTGATCGAGCGCGCACCGGGTGTGAGCGTCGAAGATATCAAGCAGGCGACGGCCGGCCGGCTAGTCATTGAAGGGGATGTTCCGGAGATGGTCCTCTAGTAACGACGTCTCGTCACTAATCTCCTGAACCGCCCAGTGTTCCGCGACTTTTGCAGACCCGCGTTTATTGGTAATATTGCAGCTCCGCTTCGAAGCGGTTCGAGTGCGCATCCGACGCTAAGAGACGACATTGCGCGCGGAATTTGTTTTCCAAACTACCTGGAGTGCGCGGCTAAGCACCCTGCTACGAGGTCTGCCGGCAAAGCGCCTACGCGTTCGACGCGAGAACCGCGAACAATGGTACCGAGATTGACGTCAATCTCGAACCCGATGAATTTGTTAATTAGTGATCTTATTTCGCCTCGCTGGCGGATTTGGACTGGAGGATTGTATGAAAATCTTAGTGGCCGTAAAGCGCGCCATAGATTACAACGTTAAAGCCCGACCAAAATCGGATGGCAGTGGCGTCGAACTTGCGAACGTAAAGATGTCGATGAATCCGTTTGATGAAATCGCAGTCGAAGAAGCAATACGACTCAAAGAGGCGGGCACCGCAGAAGAGATCATTGCCGTGTCTGTCGGACCAAAACAATGCCAGGAAACGCTACGTACGGCCATGGCCATGGGCGCAGATCGTTCCATCCTGGTCGAAACTGACGAAGAAATGCAACCGCTGGCCGTCGCCAAGATATTGAAGGCGATTGTCGATAAGGAGCAACCAGGCCTGGTTATCCTAGGCAAGCAAGCAATCGATGATGATTCAAATCAGACCGGTCAAATGCTCGCTGCTTTGCTGAACTGGTCGCAAGGGACATTTGCTTGTGATGTCGAATTCGCAGACGGTGGGATTAAAGTGAATCGCGAAGTTGATGGCGGGACGCAATCGGTTTCGCTAACGCTACCCGCCGTCGTGACGACGGATCTGCGGCTGAATGAACCGCGTTACGTCAAGCTGCCAAACATTATGAAAGCGAAGAAGAAACCACTAGACATTTTCTCGCCTGCGGACCTAAACGTCGATGTGACGCCGCGTTTAAAACTGGTGAAAGTAGAAGAACCTCCGGTCCGTCAAGGCGGGGTTAAAGTAGCGGACGTAGATGAACTCGTCGCTAAATTACGCAATGAAGCAAAGGTAATTTAAACCATGACAGTCCTCGTTCTTGCTGAACATAACAATGCTACATTGAATCCAGCGACGCTTAATGCGGTTGCCGCGGCCGCGCAGACCGCCGATTCAGTAGATATTTTAGTCGCTGGTTCCGCGTGCTCTGGCGCTGCCGAAGCGGCCGCGAAAGTGGCGGGAGTCCGTAAGGTCTTGGTCGCCGATGCCGCTTATTACGCAAACGCGTTGGCGGAAAATGTCGCGCCGCTGATCGTCAGTCTGTCGGACTCATATAGTCACTTCATGGCGGCGTCGACGACGAATGGCAAAAATATTATGCCTAGGGTTGCGGCGTTGATGGATGTGGCGCAGATATCGGATATTGTTGCTGTCGAGTCAGAAAGCACATTCAAGCGTCCCATCTATGCCGGCAACATCATCGCGACCGTAGAATCCTTGGATGCAAAAAAGGTCATCACGGTTCGTACGACAGGATTCGATCCCGTTGCTGGCGAAGGCGGCAGCGCCGAAGTCGAGAATATCGATAGTGGCGCAGACGCCGGTCTATCAACATTCAACGGTGAAGATCTAACAAAATCCGATCGTCCGACCTTAGCAGCCGCTAATATCATTGTCTCTGGTGGGCGCGGCGTCGGAAGCGCCGAGAACTTCGCGATAATTGAAGCGCTTGCCGATAAGCTCGGCGCTGCGGTTGGCGCTTCGCGTGCTGCGGTCGATGCGGGCTACGTGCCTAACGACTACCAAGTGGGTCAAACGGGCAAAGTTGTCGCGCCTGAACTGTATATCGCGATCGGTATTTCGGGCGCCATCCAGCACCTGGCCGGCATGAAAGATAGCAAAGTAATTGTCGCAATAAATAAAGACGAGGAGGCGCCAATTTTTGGTGTCGCGGACTACGGACTCGTCGGCGATTTATTCAAAGAAGTACCGAACCTTGTTGAGGCACTCGACAAATAACTTGTGAAAGATACGGCGCGAAATCAACTAGCCAATACAATCCAGATCGGAGATGTTCGTGGAACGTGAATCAATGGAGTTCGATGTCGTCATTGTTGGCGGCGGCCCGTCAGGCCTTGCTGCGGCGATTAGACTGCGCCAGCTTGCAATCGAAAACGACACGGATCTGAGTGTATGCGTCTTGGAAAAAGGTTCCGAAATTGGCGCTCATATTCTGTCCGGGGCGGTAGTTGAACCGCGCGCGCTCGACGAGTTACTGCCTCAATGGAAGGAGCAAGGCGCTCCACTCAATACGCCTGTTGCTAAGGACCGCTTCTTGTTTCTAACCAAGAAGCGCGCGTTTCCATTTATTACGCCGCCGCAAATGCACAACGCAGGTAATTACATCGTTAGTCTCGGCAACTTATGTCGCTGGTTGGCCGAACAAGCCGAGGCCTTAGAAGTCGAAATTTACGCTGGCTTTGCGGCCTCCGAAATCCTCTATGACGACCAAGGCTCGGTTAAAGGCGTTGCAACGGGTGACATGGGCAGACTCAAAGATGGCAGTGAGGGACCGAACTTTACCGTCGGCATGGAGTTGCACGCGCGGCAAACAGTATTTGCGGAAGGTTGCCGAGGTTCGATGACGAAGCAGTTATTCGAGCGGTATTCGCTACGCGACGGCGTCGAGCCGCAGGTCTACGGTCTTGGTATAAAAGAACTATGGGAAATCGATCCAGCCAAACACAGTCCTGGATTGGTCACGCATACCGTTGGTTGGCCGATGGATTTAAAAACTTACGGCGGATCGT
>JBLFWZ010000268.1:0-6322 GCA_047611905.1 Gammaproteobacteria bacterium
GAATAACTTGCAGCATGCTGCTTGGGTTCTCACGCGCGCGAGCTTTACGATGTTCCGGAATTAGGAGTACTAGCAACGCGCCGGCACCTGCGGCCACGACAGTCGAACCAAATACGGTTGCCCAACCGAATTGTTGCGCGATCCATTCTGCCAGCGCCGGACCAAACGCATTAGTCGAGATCATCACGGCGCCGAACAAACCGATCGCTTGCCCGAGGCGTTCGGGCGGCGCGATGTCGGTGACCAGTGTCGACAACGATACATAAAAGAACGTAAACGCAAATCCTTGCAGAACACGCACAATCCATAAAAGCGGTCCAACACTGTCGACGATCAAATACCCTGAGCACGCGATTGCGAATAGCACGGCGCCCAAGCACGCAAATCGTTTGCGCCCATGTTGATCAATTAAACCGCCACAGAGCGGAACAGAAACAACTGAAGCAAGCCAAGCAATTGCACTCACACTTCCGATCGTAGAAGCGTCGGCCAACAACACAACGGCGAGAAATTTTGGTAATAGAAAATAAGCCGAAAAAGATAGACCGAAAATCGCAGCGCTAACCAATAACAGACCGAATTGCTTCGTCAGTAGTGGCGGTCGACCGCCAGTGGAGCGACCTTGGGGGATCGTGTCGGTCGTCATAATTTACCCATCGTCTTATTTTTATCTCTAGGCGCCTGTCAGACTTGAGCCTTTGTCATGAGGGAAAGTAAGGAAGGAAGGCAATAAGGAGGCTGAGCCACAATCTCGCCGCACGTGCAAACTAGCACAGCGAGCGCGTTCAAACGAGGCTAGTGCTGTCAGATTAGAGCATCGTAATAAATAAAGTCGCGATGCCGAGAAAGCTAAAAAAGCCGGCAATGTCTGTAACAGTCGTCAAAATAATTGACGACGACTGCGCCGGATCCTGTCCTAAGCGAGTTAGCACGAGCGGTATTGCTGCACCGACGCTGCCGGCAATTGACATCGAAATAATCATGGCCAACCCAATCACTAAGGTTAGCCCCAGGGAATCGCTCCAAAAATAGACCGCCAATGCTGTCGTGAGCGCGACTGCCGCACCGTTCATTGCGGCGACCAAAGATTCTTTTAAGACGACTCTGCGCCAATGAGCACTCGATATCTCGCGCAAGGCCAAGCCACGGATGACAACCGCAAGGGCTTGCGCGCCGGTGTTGCCAGATTGGCCTGCAACGACCGGTAACAATATTGCGAGTGCCGTATAGGTCGCGATCGTCTCCTCGAAGATGCCGACGACCGAAGCAGCAAGGAACGCGGTTAGTAAATTGATTTGCAACCACGGAAGACGTTTTTGGACCGCAAAACTCACCTTCGACAGCGCCTTCTCGTCGCGACTCACACCGAACATGGTTTGCAAATCCACGCTCACGTTTTCTTGCGCAGCCGCCACTAGCTGTTCGTATCGAACGACGCCAACGAGATGCCCGTCGTCATCAACAACCGGCAGGCTGGAAAGCGCGTGATCGGTTAGGAGTTCGACCATCTCTTCACCAGAGGCGTTCAACGACACAAATGCCGGTGCGCTCTGCATGTATTCACCGATCGTTTCGTCGGGATCCGCAAGCGCAAGGTCTTGAATTGCAACAATACCTTCCAGTTTCCCCGCGTTGTCGACAACCAACAAAATTCGTTGCGAACGCACATATCGTCGACTACGGTGGTCGCCGCGCAACCTCGACAAAGCTTCGGAAACTCTGAGGTTACGGTGCATGAACATAACCCTCGGATCCATTAGTGCACCTGCACTATCCGGCGGGCAACTCAATACCAAATCTACGTCGACTCGGAATGTGGAATCCAAGGCATTTAGAAAAGCGTCACGCCAAGTCTCATCTGCGTAACGCAAAATGCTCGCAACCCTGGCCGGCGCAATAACGCTTATGGCGCCGACCACCTCATCGAGGGGTAAGTCTTCTAACACTTTCACCAGCGTTGCGGGAGACAGCGTGTCAATCAATGAACTTAATGTCGGCGTTTCCAGATCACTCAGCAATGGTCCGATAAGCGATGGACTCATGGTATCCAATAGCGTCGCTGCTTCGATCGGATGTCGGGCGAAAAAATCGGTTTCGAGTGTGCGCTCTAGAGCACTCGTTACGTTGTTATTCATCGCTAATCTCCGACGGCCGAGTCGAGGCTCGCGTGAGCATCATGGCGGCCGGTTTCCAGACCATATCCGCGATATTAAGGACAGTCGCCGCGAGTTCGTCGGATGCGCTTGCTGTGCTTACATTCGACAACGCATATCCATGCAGCCGCGCTTTAGGCAGCAGGCCGACATAGTGTTCGGCCGCGTCCACCACGGGGACATAGTCTTCTGTATTCCAGATTGGCATTCGCAACACCGAGTTCACATCGGCAAACGCGCGCAGGCGTCCTGGAACGAAGCGCATATGATCCCGAACATACTCGCGTTCGCGCACCCTAATAAGCGTATTCAGAGACACCAATCCCACCGACCGCATTTCGCTATCGACTACCACCATCATGGGTAATTCGGTATGTAAAAACCGCCGAACCAATTGTTTTGCACGCCGCACAGTCGCGTCGTCCCGACAAGCCAGGGTGTTCGTTAGCATTAACGAACCGACAGATTCTGCGGGATAGCGCAGAAGATGCTGGATATTCTCGCGCTTATCCGTGGGTAATTCGTTCAGTATCGGTCGCAGCACTGTCGGGCGCATCGCTCCTACGATTCGCGCGGCAACCTTGGTAGTAAGGCGCTCCACGATATCCGCCGCATCACTCGGCTGCGCCGTATCGAGATAGGTGGCTGCGGTGTGCGGGAGTAGATGATTGAAAACCACGACTTGCTCATCGAGGGCTAACGAATCTATAAACGTCCGTACGTCCGTCGCGCTTGAGGTTTCCAACACGCGGACAACGTCAAGCGGGTGCTCCGCCAAATAATATTCTACGATTTCACTCACTTTCCCGCGTCTCCTCTCCACCGAGCAGCACCGATACTTCCCGACTAAACGTCGACGCTGGGATCAACGCTCGTCCGTTGTGGGTATCGATGACAACCGCAGTGGGCGTGATTTCAAGGATCTCGCCTTCAATTGCACCGACTCGCATGCGCTGCCCTTGGCGATACACTTGCCGTAAGTAATGTGCGGCAATAATATTCCCCAGCGACGGAGCAGCACCCTTGCCGAACGCAAATGCGAGGCCGAACAATGCAGATCCAGCAATAATTAAAAGCAGCGATCGAACTAAAACGAGATCGACGCCAAGCTGGCGGAAGGCGGCGAGAACGGCAATGGTGTTAATCACTAGGAAAAGTAAGTTCCCCAGCAATTTCGATTCTCCATCATTTGCAGGAATAGAGTTTCGCGCGATCGAGGCGAAACTATAACCAGCTAATAATATGGTCGCAGCAAGCAACGCGATAGGCAGGAAACTCGCGACCGTCGCGATCAGATCGGCAATGAATGCTAAACCGAGGATGCGAGAACTCGCCGACAGAAAAAAAACAACCGTAACCCAAAATATTACGTTTGCCACCACGACCGACAGCGGCCATGGCAGGCGCACGGTGCGCCTCACTCCAGCCGTGCGGCTAAACAAGGTTCCGACAGCGGCGCCAATTCGTAGCACAATAGCCCTAAGCACCCAGGCAGTTGCGAACCCAGCTGCCAACAACGCTGCCGCAAAACCAAGGGTCGGTAGAAATTCCGTTGTCGACCGAATCAGTTGGTCGAATGTCGAGAATAATGGGTCTAAGCCGGCACCTTCAGTATCCATATTATGTTCCTCCTGATGGGCGCCTTTATACGCCTTTTCTCGAGCTACGAAAGCCCGTGCTGCAGCTGTTCCAGAATTTCTTCTCTTTGTGATGTCGAGGCTGGAATCAATTGACCGTTACACGGGCACGACAAACTAATCTCGCCTTGCTAAGAGCAAATTGGAAAGCGGAACGCTAGGCATTTATGCCGCGGAGCATTTTAAAGTACCTATGTCGCAAGTCCGATAGCTGGGTACTTGCGTGTCTCGTCCTCGCCAGCGCTAGCAACACGGCTAACGGCGATACCCTGAATATTACTTATTCGGTTGCACACGACGGACAGAGAATAAATCAAAATGCGCTCTTGACCGGACACATAATGCCGATTAAACAGCTCAGCAATGACCCCAACCTGGACATGCGATTCGATGCAGAGCTGCAAGCGCTGCATTTAACGAATCATCCGACACGCAATTACAAACAGATCGACGTTAAGACCATCGAAGATGGTCGCCGCCTTAAGTATTGCCGTCGCGCCTAGATGTGCCGATGGAACAATCTCCGCCGATCGCTATGGACACCGCTAGCAACGATTCCGAAGTCTGCTTTCAGCGGCTCAATCGCACATCGGAGCAGCTCCCGTTCATTGCCTACTAAGGCCAATCGCGGCTGTCGAGCGTTGGCCTCGCAAATTGTTGGTCCTCTCCAATTAGCCTACTCGGAGCTGATAATCGAAACGGTGTTGGACCCGCAGAAACGCTCGAATTTTGACGCCATCCCTTCAATCACGCGTCGACTCTAATCAAGCTCGAAGCAAACCGCTTAAACGTTGCTTGACTTAAAAGTAATTAGGTCTATATTTCCTGGCACTCCTCCATGCGGAGTGCTAACAATAAATATTTTATTGTTATATATCATAGAGTTATGATTTTCACTCAAGAGATTGAAAATGAACATCCGCCCCCTTCACGATCGGATCGTCGTTAAACGCACAGAAGAAGATTCAACGTCCGCCGGCGGTATTGTGATCCCGGACTCCGCTGTTGAGAAACCGTCAAAGGGCGAAGTCATTGCGGTGGGTAACGGCAAAATACTAGACAACGGCGACATGCGAGCGCTCGATATCAAAGTCGGCGACAAGGTTCTGTTCGGCAAATGCTCAGGCACGGAAATAAAAGTCGATGAGAGCAAGTTACTTGTCATGCGCGAAGACGACATCATGGCGGTTATCGACACCTAAAACGTTACTAGTTTGAATTTTCGAAACCAAAGGAATTAAAAAAATGTGTGCTAAGGAAGTTCGTTTCTCAGATGACGCGCGCCAACGTATGGCGAACGGTGTCAACATATTAGCTAACGCGGTGAAACAGACGCTCGGGCCTAAGGGTCGCAATGTCGTTATCGAAAAAAGTTTCGGTGCACCAACTGTTACGAAAGACGGCGTGTCGGTTGCAAAGGAAATTGAGCTCGCTGACAAATTCGAGAACATGGGCGCACAAATGGTCAAGGAAGTGGCGTCCAAAACTTCCGACGTAGCCGGCGACGGAACCACCACGGCAACCGTTCTAGCGCAATCGATTTTTCGCGAGGGATTGAAGGCCGCAGCCGCTGGGGTCAACCCGATGGATGTTAAGCGCGGTATCGACAAAGGCGTGATTGCGGCCGTCGCCGAATTACAAAATTTTTCGACACCCTGCACGGACACCAAAGCGATCGCGCAAGTAGGAACCATCTCTGCCAATTCCGACGCAGCGGTAGGCGACATCATTGCCGAGGCAATGGATAAGGTTGGTAAGGAAGGTGTGATTACCGTTGAAGAAGGATCCGGTCTTGAGAATGAACTCGATATCGTTGAGGGCATGCAGTTTGATCGGGGTTACTTATCCCCTTACTTCATCAACAACCAAGAGACGATGGGTATCGAATTAGAGGAACCCTACGTTCTTCTCCACGATAAAAAAATATCTAACATTCGCGAATTGCTGCCTGTGCTCGAAGCCGTTGCGAAGTCCGGTAAGCCTTTATTGATTGTCGCAGAAGACATTGAAGGTGAAGCCTTAGCAACCTTGGTTGTAAATAACCTGCGTGGCATCGTCAAAGTAGCCGCCGTAAAAGCGCCTGGTTTCGGCGATCGCCGCAAAGCCATGCTAGAGGACCTTGCGATTCTCACGAACGGCACTGTCATCACGGAAGAAATTGGCTTGAGTTTGGAAAAAGCTTCGCTCGATGATCTCGGCTCTGCCAAGCGCATTCAAATTTCTAAGGAAGAAACGATAATCATCGACGGCGCGGGTGACCAGAAAGGTATTGAAACTCGGGTCAATCAAATTCGCGCGCAAATCGAAGAAACCTCATCAGATTACGATCGTGAAAAGCTCCAAGAGCGCGTTGCCAAACTAGCTGGCGGCGTAGCCGTCATCAAAGTAGGCGCCGCAACAGAAATCGAGATGAAAGAAAAGAAGGCACGGGTTGAAGATGCCTTGCACTCGACCCGGGCTGCGGTTGAAGAAGGCGTTGTAGCGGGTGGTGGCGTGGCGCTACTACGTGTCATCGACACTGTGAAGAAAGTT